>JADGQN010000368.1 GCA_017881765.1 Syntrophobacterales bacterium
CGTACCTTCGAAAGCTACACGAGGAACACGCTCGATCTGAGCGCGGTGCCCGCACTCAAGGAACTGACCCATCTTCCCGTTATCGTCGACCCGTCCCACGCAACGGGAAAGGTATCGCTCATATCCCCTCTGAGCCTCGCGTCCGTGGCAGCAGGCGCAGACGGTATTACCGTCGAGGTACACATCAACCCCGAGGAGGCTCTCTGTGACAAGGAACAGGCCTTGACCCCGCGGCAATTCTCGGAAATGATGCAAAAGATCCGCGCACTTCATCAATTCATGGACCGCATGGAATCCATGGAGACCCGGCAATGAGATCCTTGCGTATAGAAGGTGCTTCGGGTCGGTCAACCATCATGGTCGGTGAACCATTGGAGCGCCTTGATTCGCATTGCGACGCGACAAGGAAAGTCATCATAACGGACAAGTCGGTGCGCGCTCTTTATGGAGCCCTCTTCCCCCCGTGGGAAGTGATAGAGATCGGTATTGGCGAGCGCTCCAAAACATTGGCCACAGTGAACAGTATCTATGAGGCGTTCCTCCGGCATAAAGTCGATCGCTCCTCGTTCGTTGTCGCCGTTGGCGGCGGTCTCGTCTGTGATGTTGCCGGGTATGCCGCATCCACCTATCTGCGGGGATTACGGTTCGGCTTCGTGCCTACGACGCTTCTGGCGCAGGTGGATGCAAGCGTTGGCGGAAAAAACGGGGTCAACTTCAAAGGCTACAAGAACCTTGTCGGCACCTTCACCCAGCCCCAGTTCGTGCTCTGCGACTTTGCCTTATTGAAAACGCTTCCCGAACCTGAACTGAAGAACGGCTTTGCCGAGGTAATCAAAACCGCCGTCGTCGGTGATGCTCAGCTCTTTTCCTTCCTTGAGGCTACGTGGAAGGGGGCCCTGTCCCTTGAACCTGACGTGATTGAGCGTATTATCTACGATTGCCTCGCACTCAAGTGCAGGATCGTATCTCTCGATGAGAAAGAGAAAGGGGAGCGGAGAAAGCTCAATTTCGGCCATACGGTCGGGCACGCGCTGGAAAAGGTCAACCACTTGAGACACGGCGAAGCGGTGAGCTTAGGCATGGTGGCTGCGGCCAGGCTCTCAGCCCGTCGAGGCCTGCTCTCAAGAAATGATGCCGGGAGGATTGAAGCGCTCTTGAGCAAGTTCGAACTTCCTGTGAGGACGCACATGGATGCAAACCTGGTGCGGGACGCTTTAAGGAGAGACAAAAAGAGGGAAAACGAAGAGATCCATTTTGTGTTGCTTGATGGAATCGGCAACGCCCGGGTAATGCCGATAGGAATTCATGAACTGGATGAGGCACTCAATGATCTGCGTTAGCCTTGCCGAAGAGACGGTGGCTGGTTGTATTGAGGCACTTGAGCAACTCGACTGCGCCGAAATACGCATCGACAGAATGCGCCTGACCGTCGATGACGTTCCCACGCTTTTTTCGCTTCCCAAGGTGCTTATTGCAACGTGCAGACCGGGGCCATACCTTGATAACTATCGCAAAGACTTCCTCCTGAAAGCGATCGAATCAGGGGCAGCCTTCGTGGACGTGGAAGTCGAATCGGAAGTTGATTACCGTGAAGAGATAATCGCCAAGGCGAGATCATGCGGGTGCGGCGTTATCGTCTCTTTCCACGACCATGCAAGAACACCGGTGAGACACGAACTCGAAGGAATCGTCGACGCCTGCTTTAGAGTAGGTGCAGATATTGCGAAAATTGCCTGCATGGTCCATTCGGCCAGAGACAATGCGCGGCTTCTCGGCCTCCTGGACAGTCACAGAAAGATAGCCATCGTGGGCATGGGCGACAAGGGAAGAATAACAAGGATTGCCGCTCCTTTGCTCGGAAGTCCTTTTACGTTCGCATCGCTTTCGAAAGGCAAGGAAACAGCAGCGGGCCAGATCGACAAGGAGACCCTGGAAGGGCTTCTGCGCAATCTCGCAGAGAGCCGGTTGAGGTTGACAACTTAGCTCTTAACACATACTAATGCGGTCATTAGTAGAGCCACATACATCACCCTCCCCTTCATCCCCTCCCCTCAAGGGCGGGGAAGTATTACAACCCTCTCCCCCGGAGGGAGAGGGCGAGGGTGAGGGGGCCTTACTTATGAACTTCTTAGTAACATTGATACCTGAGGAACAGACATGAGCAAAATATACGCGGTGGCCGGTAATCCGGTCTTTCACAGCAGAAGCCCGAGAATGTTTAATGCGGCGTTCAGGGAGCTCGCCCTCGATGCGGTCTATACCCGCCTTGCCGCCTCGACGGCCGAAGAGGCGATCACGGCCGCACGGGAGGTAGGCATCGACGGCCTTAATATCACTTCGCCGTTCAAGGCCGCTGTTATCCCTCATCTCGATGAACTGGACGCAGACGCAAGAAAGATAGGTGCAGTCAACACGGTGGCGCAGAGCGCGGGGAGGTTTGTCGGCTACAATACTGACGTTGCCGGTGTTCTCGGTGCGCTCAAGGAAAGCGGGTTTGACCCGGCAGGTAAGAAAACGGTTGTTCTCGGCGCAGGCGGAGCAGGCAGGGCAGCCGCTCTCGCGCTCCTTTCAACGGGCGCTGATGTCGTGATTGTCAACCGTTCTCTTGAGAGAGCTGAAGAAGCCGCCGGCATCCTACGATGCCATGCGCTCCCCATCGAACGCATCGACGAGGCGCTCACAGGGGCACACCTGCTCATTTCAACCATCTCTTCCGACGAGCGCGTTATCGAACCCACCCTTCTTTCGAGAGAACTGACCGTACTGGAGGCCAACTACGCCCGCCCCACCCTACTGGTTCAAGATGCGTCCCGCGCGGGCTGCAGCTTGATCGATGGTCGTCTCTGGCTTCTCCATCAAGCCATCCCCGCATTTAAACATTTCACCGGAGAACCTGCGCCCGGAGATGCAATGCGCAAGGCTTTGTGGAAAAGAGCATGGGCCCCGCACCGGAGTATTGCGCTCATCGGTCTTAGTGGGTCAGGAAAGTCGACCATCGCCCGGGAGATAGCGGATCTCGCGGGCTTGACCGCGATCGACATCGACAACATGGTGGAAGAAAAGGCGGGCCTTCCGATAGCGGAGCTATTTGAACGGGAGGGAGAGGAGACCTTCAGAATAATGGAGCGCGCTGAAGTGCAAAAGCTCTGGAACGTCTCAGGTGCTGTGGTCGCATGCGGAGGCGGCGCCGTACTGCGGAAGAGAAATATACAAACGATAAGGAGCACCTGTGTGCCGGTCTGGCTGTGGGCCAACCCGAAGACTCTCCTGGCCAGAATTGGCGACACAGGCACGAGGCCCCTTTTGAATGATCAGGATCCTGAGGGCCGCGTAGAGACCCTGCTCGAAGAACGACGATTTCTTTATGCGTCCACCGCCTATTTTTTGATCGACACGGAAGGCAAGAGTCCGAAAGAGATCGCTGAGAGGATATGGAATGAGATTCGTAATACCTTCAACGGTTAAAGGAAGAGTGGCTGCGCCTCCCTCAAAAAGCATGATGGGGAGGGCCGTCGCAGCGGCACTTCTGGCAGACGGTACGTCCCGGATCGCCAATGCCTCCTTTTGTGACGATGGACTGACTGCGCTTGGTATCATCGAGGCGCTCGGCGCACGGATACATAAGGATGAAAAGCGGCTCGTGACGATTCGCGGCACGGGCAGACAGGCACTCAACCCGGGAGTCACGCTCGACTGCTGCGAATCAGGACTCTGCATGCGCATGTTTACGCCCATTGCTGCCTTGCAGGATAAGGAGGTGATACTTTCCGCCTCAGGCTCGCTGCGCGCAAGACCCATGGGGATGGTGGAGGATCTCGGGGCCTTGGGCGTTTCTTGCAGAACCGATCACGGCCATGCGCCCATCACGGTCAGGGGTCCGATGAACGGGGGACATGTAAGGGTTGACGCGTCTATCAGCTCGCAGCTTCTGACGGGGCTTCTTATGGCCCTGCCGGTCTGCGAGAAGAACTCTCTCATCTCGGTCTCCGGGCTGAAGAGCGCGCCTTACGTGCTGATGACCATAGAGCTTCTGAAATACTTCGGGGTGGGCGTACACCATGATGAGCACCTTGAGAAATTCCTTGTAAGCGGGAACCAGACGTACGTACCGTCAACCTATACTGTGGAAGGCGACTGGTCGGGCGCATCCTTTCTCCTCGTAGCGGGAGCCACCATGGGCAGCGTGACGGTGACAGGCCTCAACCCCGCATCTACCCAGGCAGACCGGGCGATACTTGACGTTTTGGGGCATGTAGGGGCATCGATAGAAACAGTAGTTGATTCCGTCTCTGTGGGAAGAAAGGAACTTAAACCTTTTCAGTATGATGCGACTGATTGCCCTGACCTTTTTCCTCCTCTCGTCGCGCTCGCAAGCAGCTGCGAGGGCAAGAGCGTAATCTACGGGCTCGAACGCCTGACGCACAAAGAGAGTGACCGCGCAGGCGCCCTCGCGTCAGAGTTTGCAAAGCTCGGCATCGTCATCAAGACAGCGGGTAACAGGATGGAGGTCTATGGAGGAGGCGTGCGGGAGGCTGTTGTGGACGCACATAATGACCATAGGATTGCAATGGCATGTGCAGTGGCGGCGCTTCGTGCAAAGGGGAATGTCGGAATAAACGGCGAGGCATGCGTATCCAAGTCTTATCCCGGTTTCTTCTCGGACTTAGAGGCCATCAGGGCTACGGAATGATACCGGCCCGGATTCGTGCATAGAACGAGGCGAGGAGGAGGAGACGACGGAGGCGTACATTTTGTACGTCGAGGAGAT
>JADGQN010000369.1 GCA_017881765.1 Syntrophobacterales bacterium
TGCAATCGGTATCGTCAGGTTATCGTCCAGGAACCCAGGTGTAAATAACTCTGTCAATGTGGCAACGAATGCCACGGCAAGCGCAACAGGAGGGCTAACCGAGAAGAGCAGAAGAATAATCAGCGACGAGCCGAGGAAGGCGAGCGTCCCTTCGACAGATTTGCCAAAGAGCGGGTGCCTTCCCAGTCTGCGACCGACAAGGGAAGATAAGGGGTCGGAGATGCAGAGAACTAGAAGCGAGCAGATAGCAACCTGCTTGTGGAACAGAAGGATGGTGACGAGCGCAGCGACCACGTAGAAGATGCTGCCCGTGGGCTTTTTCTGTTCCTTCTCTTTGAGATACTTCCCGGCCAACCCCACCTTGAGACGACCCGTGATCCGCAGGAACTCAACCGCCGATAGCACGCACAAAAGGAGTATGGTGAGACTTAGGGCAGCACCTTTGCTATGGAGAAGGTAAGCCAAGGGTATCACTATGCCTGAAAAATGAAAGAGATTTCTCCAGATTGATTGGCCGGTCATACTGACTGCAGATCTAAGAAATGGACGAAAAAGACTTCCTTGATTCTGCTCTGTACGGCCTCAAGATCAGTTGTCTCGGTCACGGTTACGGTGGTCGGCACGTGAGTGCGCGGATCGCGGAGAGTTAACAGCAGCAGGTTACCGGCCTTGACTACCATTTCAGCAAAGGTCGTGTCCTTATAGCCAAGGTGTATGCCGTAATAGGACGAAGTGATCAGCACATCCTTGCAGTGATACATGGTAAAGTTCAGAATGTCGTGTGCCATGCGGTTGACTACGTCAGACGTGAGCCCCTCCAGGTGTTTCTTAACCGAGTGATCTTTTAGAAACGAGCGTATTTTCACCTCCGGCGCATCCGGATCTAGGGTCCCTATTGGCGCTGCGGCGCCGGGGTCGTGTGCGTATTGGACAATTTCAGCATGAGTAAGTAATTCTTTCGCCCAAAGGACATCAAAAAGCGTGAACGACTGCTTCCACTCAAACTCCTGCAACGCTTCTGCAAACAAATTGCTTCGCAGGCAGCGATCATAGAAGTTTGGTATGTGAGTCCTCTCCACACGGCTATCCACGTATATACCCCAGATCTGCGAGTAAAGTTCCCAAACCCCTGCTTCGTCCTCCTTGGGTGCCCTTTGGGAGTCATATTGAAAAGACGGACTCAGAATGTCGTAGATGTACAACAGAAGACGATGCACACGCCCGTAAAGGTACATATTCTCATTCCAGACGGTGATTTTCACGTCCAGATATTCCTTCTTTCTCTTGATCAGAACCTTTTCGTTCCACGGTGAATCTGTCTCTTCCGTGTAGACCTGTCGCACTGAGTCTCGCATCCGGAGGGACGCCAGGACATCCTCGACTACGACTGCGGCTTTGTCCACTTAGAATTCGCCCTCAAGCTGAAAGAGCGCGAGGAGCAGGTTTTTGGACTTTAACCAGGTTGATTTTGGGTTGAGCGAGAAGGGCGCTGTCTGGCAGACTTCCAGGAGGTATTTGCGTGCCTGCTCTGCATCGCCCCGTTTTGCATATGCGGCGCCCACATAGTAGGCAGATTCAATCCGCAGAGACGCATACTTTGACGTCAAATCCCGTACGCGGTTCTGCTTGATGTAAAGCTCCTCCTTTTGCTCCTGGGTTAACGAGGGGTTTTCGCTCAGGAGTTTTTCGTAGTTCGGCCGCACTATCTCCAGGAAGGTGAGCATATCCCTGGAGTATCTATAGATGCCTAGGAAAATCCTCAGTGACTCGTCCGTCTGCTCCTTTTTGAAAAGTGCTTCTCCTGTCTTGAATACCGACTGCACATTGACGTCGTTAATTGTTGTCTCGCGGGGCTGGGCAGTTTTTTGAGGAGGGGGTTTAGGCGCTTTTCTCGTCTGGCCCTGACAGACTGCAGGATTGAGCGTCAGCGCGAAAACGATACTTAATGTGATGAGGAAAGGAAGCACCATGAACCTTTTCCTGTTAAGCATGACTATTTCAGCGCCTCCTTAAGTTTGTTGCCCGGCTTGAACCTTGGAACGCTGCAAGCACCAATGTTGATCTCCTTTCCAGTTCTCGGGTTTCTCCCGGTCCGGGCCGCCCTCCGGGCACACTGGAAGGTTCCAAAACCGGTTAACGTAATCTTGTCGCCTTCTTTCAGGGCTTTCTCGATAGTGTCCGTGAGAGCATTGAGCACCTTTTCCACTTCTGCTTTCTTGATGTCTGCGTCAGCGGCCACTGTGGCAATCAAATCGGCTTTGGTCATATGTGTCGCCTCCGTTCCGGTCTCTTGCGCGATTAAGCGCACTACAACCGTGTACCAATGGCGGTGCAGGGAGTCGAACCCCGGACACTGCGGATATGAGCCGCATGCTCTAACCAACTGAGCTACACCGCCTTATGGTGTTTTGTATAAGATATAAAGCCAGTATTGTCAATAGCAAAGTGGCTGCGGGAGCCCTTTTTTTCTTTCGCAGACGTCCAATTTTGTAGTATATATCGTATGCGCCGACATCGACGATAAGTGGCCGATCGGACGAGCGGTCCTGGAGGGGCCAGCGAGCACGGCGAGCGAGAGGGGTTGGCCGGGTACCCGCCAGGCGGGTGTCCCAGTAAAAGCAAAGGGGGTTTCATGAAAATTCTGGTGACCGGCGGGTGCGGTTTTATCGGTTCTCATGTCGTGGATGCATTTGTGGACGCGGGCCACGAAGTCATCATCGTGGATAATCTCTCATCGGGTACCCTGGCGAACAAGAACGAGCGGGCACGCT
The DNA here is from genome assembly GCA_017881765.1 of Syntrophobacterales bacterium. GTDB lineage: Bacteria > Desulfobacterota > Syntrophorhabdia > Syntrophorhabdales > WCHB1-27 > JADGQN01. The sequence goes on from JADGQN010000369.1 coordinate 2,772, forward strand.
TTTACCAGGTTGACGTTTGCACTCCGGAACTTGACGCTGTAATCCGGGACGAAAGGCCGGAGGTGATACACCATCACGCAGCCCAGATTTCCGTCCCTTTATCCGTCAGAGATCCTCTTACTGATGCCGAGGTAAACATCAAGGGGACATTGAGGCTTCTTGAACTTTCCAGGGCTCACGGGGTCAAAAGATTCGTTTTTGCCTCGACCGGAGGGGCAATCTATGGAGAGGCAGGTCTGGTACCGACGCCGGAAGATTACGTGCCGCAGCCATCCTCTCCGTACGCCATTTCGAAGCTTAGCTGTGAACATTACATCCGTTTTTACGAGAAGCAGCATAACCTTGGCCATGTGATACTCAGGTATAGCAATGTATACGGGCCACGCCAGATACCTCACGGTGAAGCGGGCGTGGTAGCGATCTTCGCGGAGGCCCTGCTAGACGGGAAACTGCCGACCCTTAACCATTTCCCCGGCGAGCCGGAGGGCATGGTGCGAGATTACTGCTTTGTTAAGGACATAGCCGCGGCAAACCTCCTCGCCGCAAAGACCAGTAAGCCGGGTACTTACAATATCGGAACAGGAAAGGGTACGACGACGTACCAGCTTTACAGGGAGATACTCCAGGCCTTGCGCCTTCGCGGTATCGATCTACCTCCGCTATTTGACCAGCTGGAAAGGGCTCAAGCGAGGGCGGGTGATATTAGGGTAAGCACGCTCAACACTGCCAGAGCCCAGGCGGAACTGGGTTTCCGGCCGGCCTTTCCGCTCAGGGATGGACTTGCACAGACGGTCGCCTGGTACCTTGCCAGGCAGAAAGGTCAGGGTTGAGGTTAAGATAAAAGACGAGAGGCGGCCGTCAGCAGTCAGCCAAGATAATGCGCGTTTTTGCTTTTGCTGAAGGCTGGTATTGCTACCGATGAAACTGAAAATACTAGGGACAGGAACGGCCACGCCGTCCTTGCAGCGCGCATCATCATCCTACCTGCTTTCGACGACGTGGGGTAATATACTCGTTGACATAGGTCCGTCGGTCGTGCGACGTCTGCTCGAATACGGGTACACCACTGACGACGTCGACATGGTAGTCCTGACCCATTTTCATCCGGATCACACCGTCGATCTCGCCACCTTTCTGTTCGCTTCGAATTATGGCGAGGTGACACGCAAGAAACCGCTCATACTGCTCGGGGGCCAAGGGCTCGAGGGGTTCTACGAGAATTTTGTCCGTCTCTACCGCTGGCTTTCGCCGGTGGGATACGATCTCATCCTCAAATCCCTCCCTGCCGGCGAGTGGAGCCTTGGGGAAGTTTCGATCAAGACTTCGAAAACCAACCACAACCCCGAGAGTATTGCCTTGCGGGTAACAGAGGGGAAACGCGAGGGAAAGCGCATTGTTTTCACCGGAGACACCGACTTTTCGAAAGACCTCGTTGCCCTTGCTGAGGGGGCTGACCTCATGGTTAGCGAGTGCTCTTTCCCTGAGAGGAAAGTCAAAGGCCATTTGAATCTTGCTGATTTGCAGAGAATCGTGAAGGAGGCGAAGCCCCGACAGGTGATTTTGTCCCATCTCTATCCTGATTGGGATGCCTTCGACGGGGTTCTTCATGCGCCCTTCCTTTTAGGCATCGATGGTCTCGATATAGAACTCTAGGGCTGGAATTCCAGTTCCCATCCGGGCCCCGTGCGCGGTACCCGGACAAAGTCGACAAACGGGTCAATGAGAAAATCAAAATGGACCCCCCGGAAGAAGGCGTCGCTGAGTCTATATTGTCGGCCTGAAAAAAAGTTTTGCTGTAGAGCCTTTTGCAAAACCTTTAAATTAGTCGAATTTCCTTACGAATTATGGAGAAGTAAAGGCTCTCCTTATAGTAAAATGTGTTGCCAGACAACAGGTTACAAAGGAGAGCCTATGAAGTTGTTGGAAACAATATCATGGTTGAAAACGAGAGTGCAAGACAATTTGTTTCCGCACCTGAAAGAATGCTGCCACG
>JADGQN010000370.1 GCA_017881765.1 Syntrophobacterales bacterium
AAGCAGCCTGATCAGGCCCAGTGGGAGAAAGAGAAGGATGCCTACAAGCAGACCTACGCCGCCAAGAAGAGGGCTGAATTCCTTGACGCTTTCAGGGAAGATATGAAAAAACAGGTTAAAGTTAAGATCGAGCAGGACGCGTCCGGAAACAGTGATTAGTGTTGAGTGTTATGTGTTAAGTAAAAGGGCGACAAATATGAGTCCGCGAGGTCGCTCTCCTGAGAAAGACACGACATTTCCTCAACACTCTGCGCTTTTCACATAACACATAACACATAACACCGGTCACTCTTCTTATGCTTATTCTCGGCATAGACACATCCTGCGATGACACGTCAATAGCTCTTCTTAGGGACGGCAGCGAGATCCTTTCAAATATCGTTTCCAGCCAGGTTGAACTACATGGCCTGTTCGGCGGGATCGTGCCTGAACTCGCGTCCCGAAAGCATGTGGAGTTGATAGGGCGCATCTGTGAGCGGGCGCTCGCCGATGCGCACGTCAGGCTTGAAGACGTGGAGTGCGTGGCCGTGACAAACGGCCCGGGGCTGATCGGGTCATTGCTCGTTGGCCTCATGTTTGCGAAAGGTTTCTGCCTGGCGACGTCAACACCGATGGTGGCGGTGAATCACGTTGAGGCGCACGCGATGAGCATTTTTCTGGAGCAGAAGCCTCAATTCCCATTCATAGCATTGATTGTTTCCGGGGGCCACACGGCCCTTCTTCTCTTCGAGGAGCCGTGCCGCTACCGCATCATCGGGAGCACGCGGGACGACGCAGCCGGTGAAGCCTTTGACAAGATCGCTAAGTATCTTGGCCTTGGCTACCCCGGAGGCAAAGCCATAGAGGAGATCGCAGCAAGCGGCCGGCCGGATGCCATCCCTTTTCCGCGACCAATGGTTGATGAAGACAACTATGATTTTTCTTTCAGCGGGTTGAAAACGGCTTTTATCAACTTTGTCAAGAAGCATGGCATCACCGAGAGCAGCCGTCCTGATCTGATTGCCTCATTCCAGGAAGCGATTTGCGACGTTCTGTGTCGCAAAACGATGAGGGCTGCGAAGGCCTATTCCGTCGATCGCGTTGTCGTGGGTGGAGGTGTGGCGTCAAACGGGCGTCTGAGGGTGCTCTACTCGGAATGGGCAGCCCGTGAAAAGATCTCCGTGCTTTTTCCCTCACGAGGCCTTTGTACTGACAATGCGGCCATGGTGGCCATCACGGGGTCCTTCTATGCCGAAAGGAATCTTTTTTCGCCTGAAACAGTGAGAGTCTTTTCACGCATGGCGCGGGGCTAGCGTGCCGCTCAAGAAGAGCCTGTCGCAGCACCTCCTCAAAGACAAGAACCTGCTCAATAAACTGGTGAAGCTGGCAGGCATCGGCCCGGATGACGTCGTCATAGAAATTGGTGCGGGCAAAGGCGACCTCACCCGCTCCATCATCCCGCGCGCTCGTTTTGTCCATGCCGTTGAACTGGACAAGCAGTTCGCAGGGTCTCTTGAGCCTCTGGAGCGGCTCTTTCCCAACGTCAGTGTCACCTTTGATACTATCCTGAATGTGCCCCTTCGCTCCTTCATGAAGGACAAACGAATAAAAGTGATGGGGAATATACCCTATAACATCACGGGGGACATCCTCTTCAAGCTGCTCTCCGAAATGGACGTTGTCGAGAGCGCCCATCTGACCATGCAAAAAGAGGTGGGTGAACGGCTTGCAAGCAAGCCCTGTTCGCGGAGCTATGGCGCGCTCTCCGTGATATTCCAGCTGTATGCTTCGGTGAAGATGCTCCTCAAGCTGAAACCGTCTCTCTTCATCCCTCCTCCCGCGGTGGAGAGTGCGTTTATGGCCATCGTGTTCAATAGTGACAATGTTGAGCCCGACCAGGGTCTGATCGATTTTATCAAGGCCTGTTTCCGTTATAAGAGAAAGTACCTGAAAAATTCATTAGAGCCCCTGCTCGGCAAAGAGCGCGTGCAAGCCCTGTACGATTTCATGGATTTTCAGCCTTCGGTCCGGGCAGAGGAGCTCCAGCCGCAAACATTCGAGCGCATGTATGCGTACGTAGAAGATGGGGTCACGGGTCAAGGGGCATGGGTCATGGAGCAAGAAAGCAGGGTCCAGGGTCCTGGGTCCAGGGTCCGGAGGAAAACCAGATAGACTAAATGGACTAAATGGACCAGATAGACCGGACAGACGTTTTCGTGCGTGCTTATCTTAAAGGAAAGTAAATGGAAACTATTAAGCGGGTGAGTATGCGGAGGGACGCCATAGGCTTCTTCAAGGCCATACTGGAGTCGTACGAAGAGGTCGCGCTGCTCACCGTGCTTGACGGCAAGAAAGGCCAGGTGGAGATAATCTATCCATCGAGCGCTGAAGAGACCGTGCAGGCAATTATGGAAGACATGAAAAGGTTTGATATTGCGTTCCAGGAGGTAAACCATGCGGAATGAATCCGGGATACTTAAGGCTATGCTCAGAGGAAGTGCGGTATACGCGGATATCTTTGCAGAGAAAAGGACATACACGCAGATACAGGTTGAATCGGAAAAAATAGAGAAGCTTGAGAAGGCTCTGGACCAGGGTGTGGGCTTGCGGGTGATCACCCCGTGGAAGATGTTCCTCGCATCCACCACGTCTCAGGATGCAAAGCATCTCCTTGACCTTGCCCGTGATCTCGGCCGCGCCTCAGGGGAGAAGACTGCGGGGCTGCTCAAAAAAGAGCCACCAGTCAAGGCACGATACCCCTTTTCTATTGTGAAGGACCCGAAAGATGTGGAGATCGAGAAAAAGGTGGGGATGGTACGCAAGATAGAGGCCGCGGCAAGGAAGATGGAGAAGCGCATCAAGCAAGTGCGTGTGATGTACCGTGACACGAGGCAGCAGGTGAGGATCGTACCCAGCGAAGGTGCGCCCGTCACGGATGACAGGACTCAGCTGATCATGACCCTGCTGGTCATCGGCGAAGCGAAGAGCCAGGTGCAGACTGCCTATGATGCGATAGGGGGCTTTTACGGATTTGAGTTTTTCAGTGATGAGCTGTTAGAGACGTTCGTAAGAGGGACGGTGAGAAGGCTCGCCGGTCTGCTCGATGCCATTGAGGCGCCCATGGGCACGAAGACCGTGGTTCTAGCCTCTGAAGCGGGTGGCACGATGATTCATGAAGCGATAGGCCATGGGCTGGAAGCTGACCTGGCTATGGAAGGTCTTTCCTGCTACAAGGGCATGCTGGGGGCTCAGATGGCCAGTCCGCTGATCAATATCGTGGATGACAAGACGATTCCGCACATGCGCGGTACCTACGCTTACGACGACGAGGGGATCCCCTCGGAGAGGACTCTTCTCGTTGAGAATGGTATCCTGAAGAATTACCTGTTTGACCGATTCCATGCCCTCAAGTATGACATGAAGCCGACAGCCAACGGGAGGCGCGAGTCTTTCGGGTTCAAGCCGATACCTAGGATGAGCAATACGATGATCCTGCCGGGCACTTCCGATCCTGACAAGATCATCGCGTCGGTAGACCACGGAGTGCTGGTGAAGAAGATGGGGGGAGGGCAGGTCGATACGGTGCGGGGAGATTTTGTCTTCGAGATACAGGAAGGGTATCTCATCGAGCATGGGCATATCGGCCCCATGATCAAGAACGCCACCATGATGGGCAACGGCCCGAAGATACTGCGTGACATCGACATGATAGGGACTGACCTGGGTTTCGGTATCGGCACGTGCGGCAAGGACGGCCAAGGCGTACCGGTGGCCGACGCCCAACCGACGCTGCGCATTCCGGAGATCATTGTCGGGGGAAGGCAAGAGTGAAAGCAATGCTTAGTGATCAGTGTTTTAGTGCCTTGCCCTACCTATGTTTTGCCACGAAGAGGACGTCTACAACATCCCGGACGAACTGCTCCTCAGTGATTCCATCAATGATCTCCTGAGGAAAAGGTACGATGTTCCTGAAATGCGCTGCAATCCGTGCAAATAGCTCGACTCTGGCTATGGGGTCCAACTCATCCCGCCGGAGCAGCGCCTCAAGCGCTATATCCGCTTCGTAGGGGGATGTGCGCTGGCGCAGGCGCGCCGCCAGGTGGGGAAAATCCCGGAGTGAATTATACTTGTTGGTCAGGAGCAGCTCCAGGTCCGGCCTCGCTATCTTGGGTTCCCGGATGACGATGGTATTGGCCGCAACGTCGCCCAGACGCTGAAGCCTGGGGCTGAAAAGGCACGACAGACCGCCGACCAGGTAGCAAACGGGCAGGTTGTCGATGCACCGCAACAGATTACGGATGACGATCTGGCTGAACTGCAGCCGCAAGCCCTGGACATCCATCACGCGCATGGAGAGCAGCCGTTTGCCCAGGGTCTGCCCCTTATATCGCCACTCGCAGAGAACGCCGTAGCCGATCGAGAGAAGGAAGTAGGAGACGATCGCAGCGCCGGAAGCGAAGTCGGCACTGACAATCGCCGTGAACTGCAGCCCTATGTTTACGGCCACCATCATAACACCGATACAGGCCAAATCGATGATCCATGCCAGAAAGCGGGCGATAGGTCCCGCCAGCAGAAGGGAGAAGCTGATCCCCTCGGGTGTCGTGATATGAAGGGTATTACTCCTTGGCATGGGGCCTTTTCCCGGGCTTGCCCGATAACCCCAGGAACAGGATCAGGCCGGCCAGTTCTATCGCGCCGAATAGTATTTTTGTCGAGTAGCGGATGACGGGCTCATGGTATTGAGAAAAGAAAGCCTCGACGATCCCGGCCCAGACCA
>JADGQN010000071.1 GCA_017881765.1 Syntrophobacterales bacterium
TGACCGGGCCTGCGGCCCTTGAGGAGCACGACCTACGGCCGTTTAAGGACCGGAAACTTCGTTTCCTCAAGGACCGTCGCCTGCGGCGACTTGAGGGTTTTTATGAAAAGCGTTCCTTGCCTCAAGCGAAGCGACCCTCAAGCGAAGCAGTCCTCAAGGCTGAAAGCCGGTCCTCAAGCGAAGCGGTCGTTTTTTTCTGGTGAAAAATGGATGACCTGATTCTGGCGACTACTAATCAGGGCAAGTTCAAAGAGATCAAAGAGCTGCTTGCCGGTCAGTTCACTTCTTTCCATTCCTTGCTTGATTTTAAGAACGGGTATGAGGTGGTCGAGGATCAGCCTTCCTACGCCGAAAATGCGTGGAAGAAGGCTCGAAAGATAGGGGACCGCTTTAATATCGACACGCTGGCGGATGATTCGGGTCTTGAAGTCGATGCCTTGAACGGGCGTCCCGGGATCTATTCGTCACGTTACGGTAAGACGGACGCAGAGAGAATCGACAGGCTCCTGGCTGAGCTCGACGGGGTTGAGGAGCAGAACAGAGGGGCTGTCTTTAAGGCGTATCTGGCTTTTTATATGCCGGTGGAGGGACGGGGCTACTTTTTCTACGGGTCAATACGAGGCTGCATAGGACGCGAGAGAAAGGGCAGGGGCGGATTCGGGTTCGATCCGGTCTTCTTTATCCCGGAGCTGGGAAAGTCCATGGCAGAACTGACCGTCGAGGAGAAGAACCGAATTAGTCATCGGGGCAGGGCACTTGCTGCCTTCAGTCATTTTTTGAAAAGGGGGTTACAGGCTCCACCCAACCGTTAGACCTTGAGAACCATACTTTGTATGGTTATATTCCATTCATAGAACGTCTCCTGGGGGAGGTTGGTATGTTTCTTTATCTGGCGCATCATGGTGAGGCGAAGCCGGCCGAAACCGATCCGACACGGGGGCTGACTACCAAGGGCACGGCCGATGTGCTGAAAGTAGCCGCTCACCTTCAGAAGCTCAACCTCGACATCAAGAGAATCTACCATAGCGGGAAGACAAGGGCCCACGAAACGGCCTCTATTCTGGCTGCGCAGCTCAGCCCGGTCAAGGGGGTAACCGAAGCTGCGGGGCTTGCTCCTCAGGATGACCCGGAAATTTGGCATGAACGTCTGAAGGCGCTCGACGAGGACACGGTGCTTGTTGGCCATCTGCCCCATCTCAGAAGACTTGCCTCTTTGCTCCTTTGCGGCGATTCCGAACGTACCGTGGTACATCTAAAGATGGGAGGCATTGTTTGCCTCAGGAGACTGGAGGGTGAGTGGTCTCTGGAGTGGGCGGTTTCACCGGAACTATACTAGTTGATGGACGGCCAACGTACCTTTCCTCTTAACAGAGAAGTGACGCATGGCGATGACGCTATCCTACAAGGTTCGGAACGGCAGCCGAGCGGTTAGACGCTGGCTTATCCCGTATGTTAACTCCCGCATCCACAACGGCGATTTCAGGCCCGTGCTCTGCTATCTCTATACCGAGTGGAAGTGTAACATCGACTGCCATTATTGCTTTCAATTCGATAACGACAGGCCCGGCATGGACCTGGATACGGCCAAGAGCGCCATCGACTGGCTCAAGTCGGTCGGCTGCAGGGTCATCCCGCTCATGGGCGGAGAACCCCTCCTCCGCAAAGATTTCATTCTTGAAGTAATCCGGTACGGGACTGAGAAAGGCTTCTTTATGTACCTGCCCACAAATGGGTACCTCATGGACCAGGAGTTTATCGATGAGATGGGACGCGCCGGCGTGGCAGCGGTGAATCTTGCCGTGGACTGTGTTGCCCCGCGAAAAGGCCTGCCAAAGGCTCTAATGGCAATCGAGCCCCAATTCAGGTATTTGACCGAGCGGCAGAAGGAATACGGATATCTGGTCTTCTTCAATATCAACATCTGCCGGACGAACATTAAAGATGTGAGAATGCTCACTGAAATTGCGCATCAAAATCATATAGGTACCGATTATCATTTGAACGAACCCCCGCAAGGATTTGTGGACCTGGATCATTACCGGCACATGGAAAATGAGCTATGGGTCACGCCGGATAAATATGACGAAGTGGATGAACTCCTCGATTGGATTATCAGCAAGCAGCTCGAGGGTTGGCCCATGGTTAACTCCGTTGAACATTTGAAGGCCTTCAAAGAACGTATGAGGGGGCTTATCCGCCCTTGGGAATGTCGCGCGGGTAAAAACGGGGCCCTCATCAGACCGGACGGGACACTGTCACCCTGTTTTGATATGATTACCTATGAACATGATTGGGGTAGGATCTGGGAGCCCCGCTTCGATTACGAGGAACTTCAGAAACTCAAACAGAAGTGCAGGCCGCTATGCTCTTCCACGTGCTACCATACGATGGGCCACTACTATCGCCTCTCCTCCATTCCGCAGTGGGTGTTCAAGCATATGCGCGTCGGCTGATAGGGGTTCGTCTTCAAGCGCCTACCTTCGTTGCCCTTCGGCCTGTTCTTACTCAGCGTACTACAGTACGCTTCCGTATCCCAGGCCTCGGCGCGCCTCGGTATGCATCTTGAATCCAAACCCCTATCAGGCGCCTACCATAAAGGCAAAACATGGCCTTCACCTTCCTCCCACCTAATATCTTTTTTATACTCGGAGTGTACCAAGCTGCATTCGAACGTAGAGCGAGGCGCTCAAGCCGTGGCGGATGGAGGCGTTATACTAATTCGCATTCAAGATGGAGACCGAGGCGGCAGCAAGGAGCCGACGAAGGCGTACTACATGTACGTCGAGGAGAGCGACGAAGCGACAACGAAGGTATACGCTTGAAGGCGAATTAGTATTACCAGTCTCCGGAGGAGCCGCCCCCGCCGAAAGACCCTCCGCCTCCGGAGAAGCCCCCGCCTCCGCCGGAGCCTCCACCGAATCCGCCAAAACCACCTCCACCGAATCCGCCCCAGAAGCCGCCGCCTGTAGATCGACCCCGCGTGCCCGTCCCGCCGCGTGAGGCATAGCCGCCGAACAGCAGACTCACGATCAACCCGATGAAACACCCCACTACACCGAGACCGGCGAGCATGACGAGAGAGAGCCCGGAAGAAGCGATATGGCCTGCGATGGGCAATCCCACGGCTCCGGCAATTCCTCCGAGCACCTTTGACATCGATCCCAGGAAGATCAGTACCACGAAGAGAAAAATGAGGAGACCGAAAATGGGAGGCGCACTCTTTCTGGCATGGCGAATATCCTGCTTTTGCGGGCCGTACTCACCTTTGACGGCGGACATGACGGCTGCAAGAGCCGCGGTTAAACCGCCATCATAGTCACCTGTCTTGAAGTGCGGCGTAATCTCGTTCCTGATGATGCGACCGGAGACGAGGTCCGTCAGTTTCCCCTCCAACCCGCGCCCCACTTCGATGCGGATCTTCCGTTCCTTTTCGGCGATGAGGAGAATCACCCCGCTATCGAGGCCTTTCCAGCCAATTTTCCAGGCTTCAGCCACTTTGATCGAATACTCTTCCAGGTTTTCTTCTGCAAGCGTGGGTACGGTGAGGACCGCTATCTGTGTCGATTCCTTTGCTTCGAAATCGGCCAACACCTTCTCCATCTCCTGGGCGGTTCGCGCTGAAAACATATGGGCATAGTCGTTAATGTGGGCTTTTAACGGCGGCACATCGAGTGCTCCCAGGCTAAGCGGCAGCAGCATCAGAAGTACGAGAATCGTGACCGTGCGCATATTCGGCTCCATGTAGACTTCTAGAATTTGACCTTCGGAGCCACGCGTGCACCTTCGTCAGCCTTGAAAGGCTCCTTGCGAGCAAGATGGAGCAAAATTGAGTTGGTGAGGGAGTTAGGAAAGGTCCTGATGCTTGTGTTAAATTCCTGCACTACCTTGTTGTAGCGAACTCTTGCGACATTGATCCGGTTCTCCGTACCCTCGATCTGATTCTGCAAATCGAGAAAGGACTGGTTTGCCTTGAGATCAGGGTATTTTTCAACTACGACGAGAAGCCTTGACAAAGCCCCTCCAAGCTGGCCTTGGGCCTGTTGGAACTTGTCGAAGGCCTGCGGGTCGCTGAGCATCTCTTTTGATAGCTTTACCGATCCAACCTTCGAACGGGCCTCGGTTACGGCGATGAGGGTGTCACCTTCATATTTTGCGTACCCCTTTACGACCTCCACCAGATTCGGAATCAGGTCAGCCCTCCGCTGGTACGCTGCCTCGACATCAGCCCAGGCGGCAAAGACCGCTTCTTCCTGTGCCTGCATCGTGTTATAGCCACACCCCGAAAGGCTGCCCAAAATTACGATAAGAGATAAAGCGGTGATAACGACCTTCATAGGTCCTCCTGTATTGGTGCGCTGAGGCGCACACTTTTTTCGTTCCGACTCGGGGTCGAACTATTATACCATCAGTCGGTTGCCTCTGTCACCGCTCACGATTTATTTCCTGTGTGTGCCAATTGTGGTATGTGGTATAGTGTATAGACTACTCCGGAGGCCTGGATGGTTTATACAGTCACCTTGAACCCTGCCCTCGACAGGATCATCGACATCGACGAGCTCATATATGATGACGTGAACCAGATCCTTGAGGAAAAACGATTCGTGAGCGGGAAGGCAATAGACGTGGCGCGAGTCATCATGGAGCTCGGCGGACACAGCTGCCTTTTGGGGCTGGTGGGAGGCTTTAATGGCCTTGAGATAGAGGGCAGGCTGATCAGTGAAGGCATGCTCTGTGATCTCGGCAGACTTAGCGACGAGACAAGAACAAACATCATCATTCATCAAAGGAGGAAGAAACTTCAGACCCTTTTCAGCGCGTCAGAACCCCGGGTTACCCCGGTCGAACTGTCTGCTTTCTACAATAAGCTTTGCGATGTCCCGAGAGACAGTTATGTAGTGATCAGCGGTAGTGTGCCGCTCGGGATTAGCGATAATTTCTACGCTCAGGTCATAACGGCCCTTGGGCGAAAGAACGTGCGGATCATCCTGGATGCGGACGGCGAGGCCCTGAGTCGGGGCGTGAAGGCCGGACCTTTTCTCATAAAGCCGAATATCCATGAATTTGGCAGGCTCGTCGAGAAAAATGTGAGAGATATTGATGAAATAATGGAGAACGTGGGCCCCTATCTCGGGTTTGTTCCTTGCATAGTGGTATCGATGGGAGCAAGAGGCGCCGTAGCTGTTTCTAAGGATGAAAGGTATCAAGCCGTGCCTCCGAAGGTGAACGTCAAGAGCTCGATCGGGGCCGGCGATGCGCTGGTAGGCGGCCTCGCGTACGGCCTCAGCGAGGGCTTGAGCCTTCGAGATGCGCTCACTTTGGGCGTGGCGTGCGGAACTGCGTCCACGCTCAATGCCGCGGGTGTTTACTGCTCAAGGGAGGATGTAGAAAAGATCAGGCAAGAAGTTTTAATTAAAAATATTTAATTTTACTTGTCACAACGCTTATTTTATAGTATAGGATTATAGGTTAAGAACACGAACTAAACTTACAAAAGAAAGGAGGTGAAAGACATGAAAAAGCTATTGGCGTTATGTATTGCTATTACCTTTTTTGCAGGCTTTGCTCTGGTTGGTTGCAATCAGCCAGCACCTCCGCCGCCGGCAAAAGAGGAAGCAAAGCCAGCACCTCCTCCTGCGCCTGCTCCGGAAAAGGGAGAGCCGGGAGCACCTGGAGCACCTGGAGCACCTGGAGCAGCGGGAGCACCTGGAGCACCAGCACCGGAGAAGAAGTAGGCTTGCAGCAATTCAGGGGGTATATCCACCATCGTGGATATACCCCACATCATGAGGAGGTGACTCGATGAAGATAAGAAGTCTTGGGCTCCTGTTGGTGACGATCCTTGTGGCATTTTCCCTTGCGGGTTGCGGTTGTTTCATGCAGGCCCAGAAGGGTGAGGCTCCTCCACCGAAACCGCCGGAGGTAACGAAGATGGCACCTTCGGAGGGAAAGCAGGAAGTGCCCATGCCACCAGCGGCACCACCGGTAGTACCCCCAGCCGCCGCAGCGGTTCCAGGTCTGAACAATATCTACTTCGATTTCGACAGGTACAGCATCAGGCCCGGCGATGCGGAAATACTGAAAAAGAACCTCGACTGGTTCAAAGGAAATGCCAATACGAAGGTACGAATTGAAGGAAACTGTGACGAAAGAGGTACCGTTGAGTACAACCTGGCACTCGGTCAGAAGAGGGCAGACGCAGCAAGGAATTACCTCACCGGCCTTGGCGTAGATGGAAAGGGACTCGATACGATCAGCTACGGCAAGGAAAGACCCGTCTGCACGGAGCATAACGAGGGATGCTGGGCCCAGAATAGAAGAGACGCTTTCGTACCCATCAAGTAAGTTGAGATTGGGTGGAAGAAAGGGGGGTAATGTGTGATTACCCCCTCTTTCATTTCTACCGTTCAAGAGCTCTCACACAGACTGCTGCTACAAGAATCGGAAAAGAGGGCGATAGAAAGAGTAGTACAGGTCTATCCCTTCAGAATCCCCGAATTTTACGCTGCATTGATGAACCCGGAAAACCCGGCCTGTCCCATACGCTTGCAGGCGGTCCCCTCAGCCCAGGAGTTGAAGGCAGGTGGCGTACCGGATCCCCTCGACGAGGCCGGGATAGGGGTCACGCCTTCATTTTTGAAGCGATATCCCGGCAGGGGCGTATTTCTCGTGAGCTCGGAATGTGCTATGTATTGCAGGTTCTGTAACAGGAAGCGAGTCGTAGGGAAGGGGCACGCATGGGAAGAATCGACGGAAGAGACGCTCCGGTATCTTGAAAAGGATGATGAGATCTCGGAAGTGATCTTATCGGGTGGTGATCCCATGATGCTTGCACCAGCGCATCTGGCCCACATCCTGGAAGGCCTGCGCTCGAACAAACGGATTCACGTCGTGCGTATCAGCACCCGGTTCCCGGTGGTTTTCCCGGAGGGCATTCAGGATGAGCATTTGAAGGCAATACGCAAGCACGCCCCGATCTGGGTCATCACTCACATCAACCACCCGAAGGAGGTCACCGGCCGGTTCGCGGATGTTGTGCGCATGCTCAGGGAGGCAGGGGCTGTTCTGATCAGCCAGACCGTGCTTCTCAGGGGTGTCAACGATTGCCCTCACATCCTCTCCGGACTTTTTGAGCGGCTGGTGCGTCTCGGCGTAAAACCATATTATCTATTTCAACTTGACGATGCACAGGGTGCTCAGCATTTCAAGGTGAGATTGAGCGCCGGCATGGCGCTCATGAGAGAGTTGCGAAAGGGTCTCTCCGGCCTCTGTATCCCGCAGTATGCACTGGATATCACCGGCGGTGTGGGGAAGGTGCCCCTGGAGCCCACTTATATGGGCAAGAGGAAGGGGAATAGCCTCGTTCTCAGGAATCCGGCCGGTGAAAGGGGGGCATACAGGGACGATGGGCGAAAAAGCCGCTGCCATGACTGCGGCTTCTGCCGAGAGGATAAAACAGGTTGAGGTAAAAACTAGAACAAAGGTAGAGGTAAGGGCTAAAGTGAAGGTTGAGTTAGAAACAGGGGAAAGGGCAGGAACGACGCCGTGTTTTTCTTAACCTAAACCTGCTTTTTCTTTTACCTTAACCTTCGCTTTAGTCCTTACCTTACCTGTTTTAGGCCGTGGTGTCTGATCCGGAAGGTCGGGGTGGCCTGAAGATGGCCCGCGTGTAGCAGTACGCCGAATAGACACTGAAGCAGAGAGCAGCGTATATGATAGAAAGCCCCACCTGGTGCATTGCACCATGGCCCGCAGGTATGATGTAGTGGAAAGAGGGGGCAGGGGTGACGTGGCTGAACAATATGAAGGAGATCCCGACGATCTGGAGTGTCGTCTTCAGCTTGCCTGCGAATGACGGGAAGATAGTGACGCCTTCCACGGCATAGAAAGAGCGCAGCCCGTTTATGAGAAACTCCCTGCAGACGAGGACGATCGTCACCCAAAGTGGAACGAGTCCGTACACAGAAAGTGTTATGAGCACGGATGAGACGAGCAGCTTGTCTGCTATCGGGTCAAGGTAAAGGCCCAATTTCGTCGTCATGCTCAGACGACGGGCCAGCCAGCCATCAAGGCCATCCGTTATTCCCGCGATGATGAAGAGGATACTGGAGGCCCTCAGGTACGCATCCTTTTGGAAGCTGATCAGGAGGATGATAGCCGGAATGAAGAGGATTCTGAGCATACTTAGCCTGTTCGGCAGCGTCCACACAGAAGTCTTCTCGTCTTTTTGATTCACTGGGAGTTCTTTAATTTGTCGTAACGCAGTTTTACCTGTTTGACATAGTTGATGGTCTCACCTATAGGGGGAACCGTCATCTTGTGTTGGATAACCCTCGTTGGGCCTGCGTTGTAAGCGGCGAGCACCAGTTCGATGTCACCCTTGAACATCTCCTGCAGCAGTTTCAGGTAGCGAGCGCCGGCGCGTATGTTCTCGTCGGGGTCAAACGGATTCTTGAGTTCGACGATCTGACCGGTATCAGGCATGATCTGCATGAGACCTTGCGCCCCCTTGCGGGATATGGCCGTGGGATTGCTATTCGATTCCGTCAGCATAACTGCCTTTACGAGAGCCGGGTCGAGGCCGTTAGCCTGTGCATGCTGATTGATCAAGTCGTCATACTGGTTAGCGTTACCACCCTTCAACTGCAATAGTTTCGGCAAGTCTCTCACGAGAATGTGGTACTTTTCATTCGCGGGCCTGATATTGGTGATATGGTACACGCCTTCAGGGTCGATGTAACCATATACGCCGCAGAAAGCCGTGAACGGTAGTAGCAATCCAAGGATCGAAAGACACAGGGTTCGAAACATTGCCTCTATTCTCTTAAAAATATTGACTCTTGTCAAGTTTACTCTTTAACAGGAGTAGCATAACTAGTATAATTATCGGCCGGTATGTCTGTAAACAAAGGTACCCTATACGTTATCGCCACCCCTATCGGGAATCTGAAGGATATCACCATCAGGGCAGTGGAGATTTTGCAAGAATCGGACCTTATCATCGCGGAGGACCGGGAGCGGGCCCTGAAGCTGCTGAGCCACCTCCAACTGCGAAAGCCCATAGTAACCATAAACGCCTATAACGAAGGGCGAAAGGCTCATGGCATCGCCCAGCAGATAAGCACGGGTAAGCAGTGTGCGCTGATTTCGGGCGCGGGCACCCCCTGCATTTCCGATCCAGGCAACATAATAGTGCGTACGTGTCACGAGATGGGCGTCGACGTCAGGGCTGTGCCCGGGCCTTCAGCGGTCATTGCCGCCCTTTCCATTTCAGGCCTCTCGCCTGACAGGTTCTTCTTCTACGGGTTCCTGCCCCAGAAGAGGGGAAAGAGAAAAAAGATCCTTGTGGAACTGCTCTCCAGGCCCTTCCCTGCGGTCTTTTTTGAGTCTCCCCGAAGGCTGACCGATACGGTAACCGACATCAGTGAAATCGCTCCGGACAGGGAAGTCGTTCTCGCAAAAGAAATGACCAAGATGTACGAGGAGTTTGTGCGTTGCCGTGCGGACGAGTTGGTCGGCTACATACCGGAAGACGTGAAAGGTGAATATACCATCATAGTTGCTGGAAACCGCCCTGATAAAACAGGTAGAGGTGAAGAACCCAGGTAAGGACAGAGAACCCAGGTAAAAACTGGAGCAAAGGTAGAGGTAAGGACTAAAGCAAAGGTTAAGAAGGATAGGAAAAGGAAAGAACAGGTTAAGGAAAGGGCTGAAACAAAGGTTAAGAAAGAATTAAGTCTTCTTCTTTGCCAACCTTCTTTTGTTCTTACCTCTACCTGTTTTTGTCCTTGCCTGTTCTGCTCAGGCTTCCCTTGTTATGATATACGTAGCCATGTCGAGGAGCGCATCCTTGTATGGCGAAGGAGGGAATAACGCAAGAAATCCCCTGGCCTTTTCGATATGGTCCTTCGAAACGTTTGATGTATATTCCAGTCCGCCGTACCTCTCGATTATGCCTTTCACCTTTTGAAAATCTTTTTTGCTGGTTTTCGTCTTTTTCAGGGCAGCCAGTATGGTTTCGCGCTCTGCCGGGGTCACCTGCTTCAGGGTGTGGATGAGCGGGAGCGTCACTTTGCCTTCTTTGAAATCGATGCCGGTGTTTTTGCCCAGTGTGGAATCGGTTGAAACATAATCGAGAAGGTCGTCCTTAAGCTGAAAGGCCATGCCCAGGTGGTGGCCAAACTCCCTGAGCGCCGAACGCTTGTCTGCATCGACAGACCCCAACACGGCTCCTATCTCGCACGCGGCCGAAAGAAGCACGGCTGTCTTATTGTCTATCACCTCATAATAGTCTTCTTCCGTAGTGTTAACGTCTGAAGTCCTGAGGAGTTCCATGATTTCGCCCTCGGCCAGCCTGGTCGTTGCATTTGCCATTACTCTCAGGATTTCCGCGTTCTGACCCTGTACCATCAGATCGAATGATTTCGTGAAGAGGAAATCACCCACGAGCACGCTGGGCTCGTTTCCCCAGAGGGTATTTGCCGTAAACCGTCCCCTCCGGATCTTTGCATTGTCAACGACATCGTCATGCAGAAGAGTGGCTGTGTGAATGAACTCAATAATTGCTGCATACGGAATATGCCGGTCGTCCTTGACGCCGCAAAGTTTAGCCGACAATATGACAAGGACCGGCCGTGTTCTTTTCCCACCTGATTTTACAATGTGCTGGACAACCTCTTTGATGAACGGGACCCTCGTCGTGAGCAGGTTGTCGATAGACTGCTCCAGTTGGGCCAGATCCTGACTTATGAGGTCGGTGACGTTTCCCATCATAACCGCTCTTTTAGGCGTAATACGATGCTACTTCCTCGGTATACTGATCGTCCTCGTACACGTACAGGGGACGCTCCACCTTAAGTTCCGCGCCTCCGCCCTTCATACATTCGATGAGAAAGAGGTTCGCAGGTCGATCCACTCTTGGATGGATCAGTCTCAGGCGACGCGGCTCCAAACCATGTGATGTTGCGACCGAGACAAGCTCCGCCAGCCGCTTGACAGGATAAATGAGATAGAGTCGTCCCTTGGTATAAAGCAGAGAGGCACAAACAGCAATAAGGGACTTCAGATCGAGAAGGGATTCATAACGTGCCAGGTGCCTGGAGTGCTGGGGACTCACCCGTCCACTATCCTTTTTTACGTATGGCGGGTTCGATACGACCACGTGAAAAGGTTCCTTGAAGCTCCCGGCATTGGTTTTGATATCGCCGTGGAGAAATTCGACATGCTTACATCCGTTAAGGCGGACGTTCCTGACCGCAAGGTCGAAAAGCTCTTTCTGAACTTCGACGCCTACCAGGCTGTTGTGTGGATGCCGCTTCGACATGTATACCGGTATGATACCACAGCCAGTGCCGATATCCAACATTCTTTCCTGCCTCTTCAGGGTAATGAAGTTTGCGAGCAAGATGGGATCGAGGGAGAATCGATAAGCTCCTTTTTTCTGTAGAAGTTTCAATCTCTCCTGGCAGAGTAGGGTGAGAGTTTCGTCCGGAGCCGGGTGCTCACGCATATCGATGGAATACGAGACCTGAAAGTACCTTCGGGAAAAAGTAGGTTGATTTCGGGGGCATGTAAAGACCATGCTCGGCTACATCTCTGACTTCATCTACCGTGGTGGGAGGGACAAAGAAGGCAAGATCAGACTTACCTTCGTTTACGAGCTGAACGGCCTCGGCAGCGTCATTTGCGAAAGAGATATCCTCTTCCTTGATGCCGAAAAGGCCTTTTAAGAGACCGGCGTGTGCGACGTTTACGCTCAGTCTTCTCAGACTCTCGGGCGCGGCCTCGTCCCTCAAGAAGAACTTTTCCTGGGAAAGTATGTAGAGGTGTGCCTTATCGTCTTTGCAGAACAGGCCGAAAGATGGATTTGGCCCCGAGACCAGGCCCTTAACGGCAGCCTTAAGCTTTTCCGGCCCGGTTAAGGCGACTTTTTCCACACGGAGAAGGCCTTTGACCCTTTCGAGTAGTTGAGCCAGTGAAATGTTGGATGTTGACCGTACGATTCTGTGGTAGGGGAGTATCACGATGCCTTCCGAATACATGTCCGTCAAATACATCGCCACGTAAGGGAGGCCGAGTTTGAAGGCAACGCTCAGTCTGTGATGGCCGTCGGCGATGTATATCTTTTTCCCCTCCATCAAGGTAACGAGATCGCGTATCTGCCCGGGATCGGTCATCCTGTAGAATCGGTTTCTGATCGAAAGCTCGTCTGAGAAGGAATACATAAGCTCCTTCTCGGAAGAAAGAAGAAGGTTCTCAATGTTCTTCTGCCTGTCATCGTACAGGGCAAAAATCAGACTCGTAAAAGTCTTCAGCCTCTGTATGAGCCTTTCTCTGTCTTCCCGGGCGGCCTTTCGAGTCTCCTCATGCGTAAGAATGCGGGCATGGTCAAGCTTTACAAGGGGGATGAGACCCCGCCGGAGGTATGCCGTCCCGTCTATCGTAAACTCTTGCTCATAGATATAGATTGTCTCCTCAGCGTCGGCAGCCAGTACCTCTTCACGAAGCCAGGTTTCCAGCGTCCTGGCGGCTTCATCGTATTCGGTTGCAGGAGGCGTTGCCATGGGAAGTTCCAGACGGACCGCGTTGAAAGCGCTTCGTTCGTAATAGACCTTTGGGTCCGGTATGATGTCGTACGGCGGGCAGACGCATCGACTGATGTCATCGATTTTTCGTCTGTTGTAAATGAGACCCTGGAAGGGGCGTATCAGAGGTTCAGCCATAGAGGATTTGTTTAACACAGCGGGCGGTGGTTGTCAACCGCCTCTCTATTTAAGCAAAGCGTCATACGGGCGATAATTAACAAGGGAGAGGTCTCGACGGTATTATCCCGTCCAGCGGCCGAAAATGGGTCGTGGGAGATGCTTTGTAAGGGGGCTGATGTGCGGAAATTGCTCGGCAATCTGAATATGCAGCGGAAAATACTGTTGCCGCCCCTGGTGGTAACCTTCTTTTTTGTCGTCTGCGCTCTCCTCTCATACAGAGGGCTCATTGCCCAGAGGACGGCCATAGAGGATATGTTTTCCAACCGGTTCTATGGCTATCAGAACAGCGCGAACGCGATCGGGGGCGTGGCTCAGACCCACGCGAACCTCTACAAGATACTGAGTTGGGCCAACGCCGGCTACAAGAAAAGCCAGGTGGAGGGCCTTTCAAGAGAGCAGATCGCGGCCATTGATAGGACCTCCGCGCTCATGCAGAAGATGGTGGAAAACAAAGCGACCGATGGGGACTCGAAAGCGACTTACCAGCTTGCCCTGGCAAGACTTGCCGAATACAGGGCTGTTGCCTCCCAGGTTGCGGCCGAAGCGGTTACGGATCATGCGGCAGCCGCGAAGGCTATGCTGACCGCGGAGTCCAAATTCCAGGTCATCATGAAGACCCTGCAAGACCTCATGCAACACGAGCACGTTCTGAGCGAGAGAAGTTATCAAGCTGCCATGACCGGCGCCAATTCCGTATCGCAGGTCTTTGTAATTGTGGCGATCATTGCTTTTGTTGTTTCACTTCTCATGAGCCTTTACGTCGCCAGGGTGCTTTTGGCCCCCATCAAAAAAGCCATTGTTATGATTGAACAGATGACAAAGGGCGAGTGGAATCTCACTAAGAGGCTCGACATAGAAACAAATGATGAGATCGGAACGCTTTCCGAGTGGTTCAACAGGTTCATCGGCGAGCTGCACGGCATAGTGGGCAAGATGTCCGAAGTAACTAATCACTTGGCCTCGGCCGCAGCGGAGCTCTCCATGGTGTCGCTGGAATCGGCCCAGCGCGCTGAACGACAGAGCAGCGAGACGACGCAGATAGCCACCGCCATAGAAGAGATGAGCCAGGCGGTAACAGAGGTTGCGAGGAATTCAGAGGCCACGTCCGGACTTGCCACAAAGACCATGGAGGTGGCAGCAGAGGGACGTAAGGTTGTCTCAAGCGTTCTGGAGGGTATGGCGCGCATCGAACAAACGGTAAGGGAAGCAGGAACGGTTGTCGTGGCTCTCGGGAAGAGCTCAGGTCAGATCGGGGACATCGTGGGCATTATCAACGATATTGCCGACCAGACAAACCTGCTTGCTCTTAATGCGGCGATTGAAGCTGCTCGCGCGGGTGAGGCCGGTCGCGGCTTCGCGGTGGTGGCAGCCGAAGTAAGAAAGCTTGCTGAGCATACGACCAGCGCAACGAAACAGATACGGCAGGTGATCGACACCATCAAGACCGATACGGCTGTTGCAGTCTCTTCCATGGAATCGGGTACGAAAGAGGTCGCTCAGTGGGCCCAGCTGACACACAGTGCCGGAAAAGCGCTGGACGACATCGTGGACATGGTGCGCCAGGTCGGACAGAAGATCAATGAGATCGCCATTGCCGCCGCCGAACAATCGGCGACTACCGATGAGGTAGCGAGAAACACGGACTCGGTTTCCCGACTCACCACGGAACTCGCAGCTGCATCAGAACAATCAGCGGCATCGGCCAATGAACTCTCCCGTCTGGCCGAGGAATTAAAGTCGACGGTAGGAAGGTTTACGACCTAAACCGCAGGCGCGAGGTTCGAGGAACGAGG
>JADGQN010000371.1 GCA_017881765.1 Syntrophobacterales bacterium
TCGTCGAGGGCGTTGCCCGGGCAATGCCCGCCAGCAATGCCAGTGCTACGATGCTCACGGTAAAAATCCTGACCACGCCCAATAATGTCTTCACTGCATGTCCCTCCTTTGTAATGAGAATTCTTAAACCTTTCACCATGCACCTCCTTTTCAAAATTTGGTAACCGGCCCTTGGAGCAAATAAAAAAGGCGTCTTACATCCCATCGTTCCTCAGATCTCCTTCGATGGATGGAAGACGCCTTAGTCTTCAGGCCGCTGCAAAAAAAATGACGTTCGCCTCGGAACGTCACTGTTTTCACACATCATTGTGCTTGCTGCTACTTCGTTATTCCTCTACAAGTAAGGAATCTCAGTTTTGGTAACCTGTCGTCGGGCGCTTTCCATTCAATTGCTCATATTTGTCCTTCAGTTTGTTTCGCACCTTCACCACGGCCACATGGGAAATGCCGAGTTTTTGGCCTACTTCCCTGGTTGTCATCCCTTCCATGGAGAGCGCAAGCACATCACGTTCCCTTTGAGTCAGGCCGCCTTCCAACAGGGCTTCGACCTGCATCTTTCCGTCGACGTAGTCGAATGCCGCAACATCCTGTGCCTCCAGGATCTCCTCTAACCGGACGGCCTCCTCATCTACCACGTCGCTCAGGCTCACCAGCGGCGCCTTATCCTGCACCGTACGGATATAGTTCTTAAGATGATAATAGCATCCTTGCAAAACATAGCTGTCCGTTTTGTCGCTGAGAGTACCACCTTGAAACCCGTTCCAGAGATGCAGGGCAGCTTCCTGAAACAGGTCCTCGTGGTCCATGAATGTGAAGTGGCCGTTCAGCTTCTGCGTGATCCGCTGCAACGTGGGAGAGATTCTTTTCATCAGGACATCAAACGACATAATCAGCCTTTATACTTGTTCGTGATGGGCACTCTCCGGTCCTTCCCGAATGCCTTGGGCGTTATCCTTATGCCCGGTGGAGACTGCCGTCGCTTGTACTCGCTCATATCCACCATCTTTATTACCCTGTTCACGGTCTCGGGATCGTAGCCTGCCGCAATGATCTTCGCCGGGTCCTCATCCTCCTCGACGTATGCCTTGAGGATGGGATCGAGCGTCTCATAGGGCGGGAGTGTATCCGTGTCCTTCTGGTCAGGCTTCAATTCAGCGGTGGGCGCCTTTGTAAGGACCCGCTCCGGTATCACCCGGCTCAAAGAATTCCTCCAGCGACAGACTCTGTAGACGAGCGTCTTGGGTACGTCCTTGATAACCGCGAACCCTCCCGCCATGTCTCCGTAAAGCGTCGCGTATCCGACGCTCATCTCCGATTTGTTGCCGGTGGTGAGGACAAGCCAGCCGAACTTATTGGAAAGGGCCATGATAATATTGCCCCTGATCCTCGCCTGAATATTTTCTTCGGTGATATCCGGCTGCAGCCCCGAAAAGACCTGTGAGAGGGTTTCCAGGTACGCATCGTAGATATGCTCGATCGATATCTCAAAGAAGCGCGCGCCCAGGTTCTCACACAACTCCTTCGCATCCACACGCGATGCCTCCGACGAGAAACGGGACGGCATGAAAACGCACATGACGTTCTCTTTTCCCAGCGCATCGGCTGCAAGCACGGCCACGAGAGCGGAATCGATACCTCCGCTCAACCCCAGAACAATCTTCTTAAAGCCGTTCTTCTGGACGTAATCACGCAAACCGAGGACCAGGGCCTGATATATCTCCTCTGCAGCCTTCAGAGGCGGGGCTACCCGATTCTCCGCGGGAACCTTCTTTTCCCGCAAAGGCGCATCCGTTACCTTCACAAGCCTTTTGGTGGAGCGTGCCATCGCTTCCGCAGGCATCGTGATATCCACTATCAGCAGATCCTCTTTGAAAGCCTCCGCGCGCGCCAGCAGCGTGCCGTCTTTATCCATGACCATGCTCTGGCCGTCAAAGACGAGTTCATCCTGTCCGCCCACCAGGTTGGTATACGACACGATCACGCCGTTGTTTCTGGCCTGAGCCCGTACGATTTCTTCCCTGAGCTTGATTTTACCGGCATGGTACGGTGATGCGTTGATGTTGCAGATAAATCTTGCCCCATACCTGGCCTGTGCCGCTGCCGGCCCGCCCGGGAGCCAGATATCCTCGCAGATGTTTACGCCAAACGGGTGCTGCCCGAACAAAAGAACAAGAGGATTCTTGCCTGGGTTGAAGTAGCGTTTTTCATCAAACACGGCGTAATTGGGGAGGCGCATTTTATGATATATCCCCTTGATCTCCCCGGCGCTTATGACAGCCGCGCTGTTATAAACGCCGCTGCGGCCCTTATCCACGAAACCTACGACCGCAACGATGTCCCGGATGGATCGAGACAACTCCCGCATGGCCGCTGCGTTGTCCTCGACAAACTTTGGTTTCAGGAGAAGGTCTTCAGGCGGATAGCCCGTAACGGCCAGCTCCGGAAAGGAGACGAGGTCGGCATCATACCTTGCCGCCTTTTCCGCATACTCCAGAATCTTCCGGCAGTTGCCCTTGAGGTCGCCTACCGTACAGTTTATCTGCGCAAGCGCTAATCGAATCGTTCTCTCCATCCCTGAATCCCCACAACAAAAAAGGCGTCCTCAACCCGAGAGTTAAGGACGCCTAAGTCCTGGCCTTCTTCCGTACATCGACAACTGAAAGACATCAGTGTCTTTTGGCTTCATTTAAGATAGCGCACAACGCGCCGCTTGTCAAGCCCTCTGCCGCTTTGCTTTCATGTGTATACCTTCGTTGTCGCTACGTCCTTACAGGATGCTGCGCTATCGCTTTCCTCGACGTACCACTCAGTACGCCCGGGTACCCGCTTGCGGGTGGGGCTCCTCGCTGCCGCCCGGGGCACCCGGCCGAAGGCTGGGTCGTCCGCACGAAAGCAGGGCGGCATTACTTTCTCAGGTCTGAAGCAACAATAATCGCCTCCGCTACCTCCCGCATGCTCTTGCGCAGATCCATACTTTTCCTGTGGATCCTCTTGTAGGCGTCGTCCTCGGGTATCCCCAGCTCTTTCATGAGCACACCTTTGGCTCGCTCCACCAGTTTTCTCGTTTCCAGAGCTTCCTTTGTGGCGAGAATCTCCTGGTCGAGCCGGGTATTCTCTATCGCCACCGCGGCCTGATTGGCGATTGCCTGCAGGATGCCGATCTCCTCTTTGGTAAACTCATACTCGCTCTGTGTATAGGTGCTGATCACGCCGATAACCCTGTCCTTGATCATCATGGGCACGCAAAGCATGGAGACCAGGCCTTCCTTCTTGGCAATGGCGGGAAACATAAAGGCCCGTTCCTTCGTTACGTCGAGTACCGTGATAGGCCTCTTCTCCATCACGACCTGCCCGGTAATCGACTGACCCACCTTAAGGTTCTGCTTGTTTATGTACTCTTTGCTCAGACTCTGGGTAGCGGCGATAACCAACTCCTGCTTTTTTTCATCGAGAAGCATAATCGAGCAGATCTTGGAGCCCATGACCTGCGCCGTCATGGTCACGATCAGCTGCAGTATCTCCTTCAAGTAGTAATCCGACACGATGGTCCTGCTTATTTCCGACAGAAGGTCGAGCTGTCTCGCCTTCTTCTTGACCTCTTCATAAATGATCGCATTCGCTATGGCATTGCCCAGGTAGCGGGATATAGTGAAGAGCAGGTTGATCTGGGATTCGGAGTACTGGTACTCCTTCTTGCTGTGGACATTCATCACCCCGATAATTTCATCCTTCGAAAGGATGGGGACTGCCAGCAAGGCTTCGTACTTGTCTTCGGCAAGGTTGGTAAACTTCTTGAAGCGCGCGTCCTTGTAAGCTTCCCGCGCGAGCGCCACCGGGGTCTTCTCTTTTGCGGCCCAGCCTGTAACACCCTCGCCCAGTTTCAGTCTGATATCCCCGACCACACTCGTCCGAGGATTGCTCGAAGCCCTCAGGGCGAGTTCATTGCGCTGCGCATCGTAAAGATAGATAAAGCAGGAGTCGGCGGAGGTGATCTCCGTGACCATCTTGACGATTCTGCCCAGCAACTCTTCCAGTTCCAGGTTGCTGCTCACATACTCAGCCACTTTCCGGAGCATCATCAGTTCCTGCTCTCTAGAATCCATCTTTACGGGAGACTTTTTTGGCGTCACAGGATACCCTTCCGAGATATTTTTTGAGGGTGGCGGTCTGTAAGACTATAGAGGAGGACTCAGCTTTTGTCAATTATCGGATTGGCATTTAGTTGATTCGGACAGGAAGAAAGTGAACTCAGATACTCAGCGCGCCGGCTCAACTCACGGCAGGCTCCACAAATACCCGCTGTTGGGTTGCGTCGAGAAAGGCGTATCCGCCGTGCGGCAGGGTCAGTTTCTCCCGCACGTGCCCGAACTGCAGGCCATAGAGGCAGGGCTTTTGTAAAGGGAGCATCCTGTCTTTGATGATGTCGAGGGTGCGTACGTGCGGCCCGGCATGATCGCGACGCTCAGTATATTCGCAACGGGTAAAGGTGCCGAATATGATTGCTTTTGCCGCTTGCAGCTTGTTCGCAAGCAGTAGTTGTGTAAGATAACGCTCGATGCGATGAGGCCTTTCATCGATATCCTCGAAGAAAAGAATTTTATCTCGCGTATCGACCTCCCACTCCGTCCCCAGGGTAGAAACAAAGATTGACAGGCATCCGCCAACGAGCTGTCCCCGGGCTTCGCCAGGGTATAGCGTGAGCATCTTCCTGCCCGGTCTGTTCCGCAATTCTATCCCTGGG
>JADGQN010000372.1 GCA_017881765.1 Syntrophobacterales bacterium
CAGTTTCTCGGTGTTGCCCGTTTGAGAATGGAATATAATAAGAACGTCTGCCATGCCGAACGATGCGGGTGCTTTGCTGTAACGACACCCTATTCCCTGTTTATTGCTTGAACCCTCATTTGCCGTTTCATAAGGCAGTTTATGCAGCGCCGCCGTTCTGGTGGTTTTGCTAACCCGGCGCCTGAATTCGAGACGTGCGGGGTCACTTACCGAGAAGTACTACGGTGCTTCTGGGATTGGCGATGTAGTACTCGGACGGATCAATCTTCACCTCAGCACCGTCAGCAGAGAAATCTTCTCCGGCCGAGAGGCTCGTATCGATCACCCTGTACCAGCGCTTCCCATCCGTGAAAGGCGGAAGCTTGACGCCCTGCTGCCGCCAGTCTCCGTTCAGGATGAAGAAGATGTGATAGCCAGGGCCTCCTGAGTCTGTATCGCTGCCTTCGAGCCGATAACCGAGTGTGCGAAGCTCGGCGTCGTCCCAGGAGGGGCTGTCGAGATTGAATCCGTACCACGTCAGGTCCGGCACATTGTCCGCGTCCAGGTCTTCAGCCAGAAGGAACTTTCGTTTTCGAAGCACACTGAATCTTTTTTCGAGGGCAATCGCCTTCCTGACGAATTCCACCACATCTGCATGCCCGACTACGAGCCGCCAGTCGAACCAGCCGATCTCATTGTCCTGGCAATAGGCGTTGTTGTTACCGCGTTGCGTCCGCATGCATTCATCGCCGCTGAGCATCATGGGCGTTCCTGACGAGAAGAGAAGATTGCAGAGATAGTTCTTTACCAGTTGCTTCCTCAGCTTCAGGATACCGGGATCGTCCGTCTCCCCTTCGACACCGCAATTCCACGAATTATTGTCGTTGGTCCCATCGTTGTTGTTTTCCAGGTTCGTCTCGTTGTGCTTGTAATTGTACGAGACAAGGTCATTGAGCGTGAAGCCGTCGTGACACGTGACAAAGTTGATGCTGTTATACGCAGACCTTCCGTCATCTCCGTAGAGGTCCGCGGAGCCCGTCAGCCTCCGGCCCAGGTCTTTCACCTGCGCCGCATCGCTCTTGCCGAATTTCCGGACCGTGTCCCGGAACTTCCCGTTCCACTCCGACCAGTCGATGGGAAAGTTACCTACTTCGTATGTGCCTATGTCCCAAGGCTCCGCAACGAGCCTCACCCTGCCGAGCAGCGGGTCCTGCGAGACCGCGTCAAAGAAAGAGGCCGACGTGCGAAAGTAACCATCCTCCCGTCCCAGGACCGATGCGAGATCGAACCTGAAACCGTCGACGTGCATCACCTGGACCCAGTATCGGAGCGAATCCATGACGAACCGAATCACATGAGGATTTGACAGGTTGAGGCTGTTCCCGCACCCCGTGTAATTCATGTAATACCGAGAGGGCTCGTCGCCCGCCCCGGCTAACGCGTAATAGGTACTGTTATCCACACCTTTGAAACAGATGGTCGGCCCCAGCTCATTGCCTTCCCCGCTGTGGTTATAGACAACGTCAAGAATCACCTCTATACCTGCCTTATGGAGCTCACGAACCAGCGTCTTGAACTCATTGACCTGGCAGCCGGGGTATGCGCCCGTCCCGTAGGAGCTTTCCGGCGCAAAAAAACCGATGGTGTTATAGCCCCAGTAATTGGTGAGGCCCTTGGCGAGCAAGAAATCCTCAATATAAAATTCCTGAACGGGCATCAGTTCCACCGCATTGATACCCAACTCTTTCAAGTAGGGGATCTTTTCCACGAATCCGAGGTAAGTGCCGGGCTTCTTAACGCCGGACGATGAATGCGCCGTAAATCCTTTCACATGAACTTCGTAAATGATCAGGTCCTGCGAAGGAAATTCCGGTGGTGTGTCGCCCTGCCAATCGAAGCTGTCATCGACCACTATCGATTTGGGAACCACGAGCGTGTTGTCCCGGCCGTCCTTGGTGAGATCCTTGCCCCGGGAGGACGAATCATAACCGAGCAGCAGGTTGTCACTGTTCTTGAACTTGCCCGTAAGCGCCTTAGCGTAAGGGTCCATGACCAGTTTCTGCTCGTTGAACCTCAAGCCGCCCGCCGGATTGTACTCACCCCTGATCTTGTACCCGTAAAGCTGGCCTGGTTTTGCACCGTGAACAAAGCCATGCCAGCAAAACCGCGCACGACTGGTGAGCTGTATAATGTCCGTGGGCTCTTTGTCCGGCGCATCAAAGAGCAGAAGGAACACCTCGTGGGCATTCCGGGAATAGATGGCAAAATTTACCCCGTCATCCGTCAGGGTTGCGCCGAGAGGATAGAACTTTCCGGGTGAAAGCCGCCTGGTTGTCTTCTGGATAAGCTCGTAGGCCATGATCTTATACTTATCCATACCGCAGGTCTTGTCAAGGCCTTTGAGGGACCGCCGCCTCCGGGAGCTTGAGGACCACCACGCCTTCGGCGTGCTTCGAGGACCGCTTCGCTCGAGGACCGGCTTTCAGCCTTGAGGCAGTTGCATCCAGCCTCAAGTGTTAGCGTACCTCAAGGGCGAAGCCCGGTCCTCGAGCCGGCTATGCCGGCGGTCCTCAAGCGAAGCGGTCGGCCTTATGCCTTCATGGCCTTGCGCGGAGGCCCGTTTTGTGCTAATTTATATAGCTTTAGCCGCTTTACGACAAGAGAAAAACAAGGACATAAATCATGGATTACAAGGAGACCCTCCACCTGCCCCGGACGCCCTTCCCGATGAAGGGGAACCTGCCGGTAAAAGAAAAACAGATCCTTCAGTTCTGGAGTGAAATCAAAGTCTACGAGAAGCTTCTCGCGGCGCGTGAGGGTGCACCGGCCTTCATTCTCCACGACGGCCCGCCTTACGCCAATGGGCACATACACCTTGGAACCGCCCTGAACAAGATACTGAAAGACATTATCGTCAAGTCAAAGTTCATGGCAGGCTTTCGTGCTGATTATGTTCCGGGTTGGGACTGTCACGGCCTTCCGATAGAAACCCAGGTGGAAAAAGAGATCAAGGGAAAGCAACAGGCTATGCCGAAGGCAGAGTTTCGGCGCTATTGCAGGAAATACGCTGAGCGTTTCATAGATATCCAGAGAGCGGAATTTAAGAGACTGGGAGGCATCGGGGACTGGGAACGGCCATACATCACCATGGAGTACGCATACCAGGCGACCATCATCAATGAAGTCGCGCAGTTCTTCGAGAGGGGCGAAGTCTATAGGAAGAAAAAGCCCGTCCACTGGTGCATCAGCTGCAAAACGGCCCTCGCCGAGGCAGAGATCGAATACGAGATGAAGGTGTCCTCATCCGTCTACGTGAAATTTCCGCTGCTCACAACGCATGAGGCTTTCAAAGAGTATCCGAAAAAACCGATATTCATGCTCATCTGGACCACGACACCCTGGACCCTGCCCGCAAATCTTGCCATTGCTATCCACCCTGATTTTACGTACGTCGCGGTCGAAACAAAAGAGCAGGTCTACATTATGGTCGAGGACCTCGTAAAAGTCACCATGGCGAAGGCCGGTATCACCGATTACCGCATCATCGGTGAGGTTTCTCCCGGGATACTCAAGGAACTCACCTTTCAACATCCCTTCATCAATCGGCAGTCCGTCGTCGTCTTCGCGGAGTATGTCACGAAGGACGTGGGTACCGGTGCTGTCCACATCGCACCCGGCCACGGCGAGGAAGACTATGAGACCGGACTCGAATACGGCCTCGATGTCTATTCGCCCGTTAATGAGAAGGGTGAATTCACCGCAGAAGTTGAAGCCTTCAAGGGCATGAATGTCTTCGAGAGTAACGCGCATATCATCGAGAAGCTGAAGGCGCTCGGGGCGCTCCTTTTCACGGAGCAGATCGAACACTCATATCCCCACTGCTGGCGCTGCAAAAAGCCCGTGATCTTCAGGGCCACCGAGCAGTGGTTCGTATCGATGGATGCGCAGAACCTGAGGAAACGGGCGCTGGAGGCAATAGATAATCAGGTAACGTGGATCCCTGCGTGGGGTAGGGACCGCATCTATAACATGCTCTCCGTGAGACCCGACTGGTGCATCTCCCGGCAGAGAAGCTGGGGGGTACCGATCACGATTTTTTACTGCGAAGAATGCAGGAAGCCATACTGGAGCAAAGAATCGTTCCGGATCATCACGGATGCCGTCCGAAAGGAAGGGGCTGACATCTGGTTCGAGAAAGAGGCGTCTGCGTTCCTTCCTGAAGGTGCCGCCTGCGCGTGCGGCAATGCTACGTTTGTCAAAGAGGAGGACATCCTCGACGTCTGGTTCGACTCCGGTTCAAGTTTTGCGGCCGTTCTCAAGGTAAGGGATGGGCTGACGTTCCCCTGCGACATGTATCTCGAAGGAAGTGATCAGCACCGCGGTTGGTTCCATAGCTCGCTGCTCGTCTCCATCGGCAACAATGGTATGGCTCCTTACAGGTCCGTGCTCACCCATGGATTTGTTGTTGACGGCAAAGGCAGGAAGATGTCCAAATCCCTGGGCAACATCATAGCGCCCGAGGAGATCATCGATAAATACGGCGCCGAGATTCTTCGCCTCTGGGTGACCTACGAGGATTACAGGGATGACATAAAGATTTCAAAAGAGATGATTGACAGGATCGTAGAGACGTACCGAAGAATACGTAACACCTTTCGATTTCTCCACGCAAATCTCAACGGAGACTTCGATCCTGCGCAACACACAGCATCCTACGAGCAGCTCTCATCCCTCGACCGGTGGATGCTCTCGCGGCTCCAGG
>JADGQN010000373.1 GCA_017881765.1 Syntrophobacterales bacterium
TTCTGCGGTCTTTGCGATCTTTCTCTTTGTCAGCGGTTTCATGAGGCAGGCTTTGATGCCCGCTGCTTCTGCGGACGGTTTCATGCGCGAGGTAGATAAGACCCGTAGAGAGGAGACCTAAACCAGAGGGCTCGCGTCGAGCTGCGGCGGAGGCTCCGAAACCTCGCGTCGTTGAGGCCAAACGGCCCATGCGCACCGAGGAAGGCGTCGTCAACAAAACTCGGATAGCGATACCGTGCAGGTCATCACTCAGGAGGGAAGCAGGCTCAGGATCCGCCTCTGGGTTCAGTTTGATTTATTAGTCATCGTCGTCCTCATCAGCGAGGCCGTGAACACGACAGAACAACTCAAACACAATCACAATCATGAGAACTGCTTCAAACAGTCAAGTAATAAATCTTGTGCAGACCGATCAAGCTGGTGTCACAGCGCCCGTGATCTTTCTCCCGGAAAATCCGGATCCCTAACACCAATTAATCCATGTTGTTAGCGATATACGCGAGGTGAACATCCGCAACAACATTGTCATTGAACATCATGGACATCCGTGGTCCGTGTCACCAGCCTCGACCTACTGGTGGTGTTCAACTTTCTCAAAATTTGGCTGGGTTGGAACCAATACCCGAAACGGTTCTTTGATGAACGACGTCCGTGCAAACTGCCTGAGACGGATGAGTATGGCAAGGTTTACTTCCTGTCCTTGAGCAATAAGGACGAGGTCGTTGTCAGACCGAAGGTCTTCACCCAGTATCATCCCTTCGGTAAGCTGGTTGAGCCTAAGGAAGCGAACTTCGATCTTAGGTTTTGCGTCCTGCAAGGTCGTCCGCAGAGCAGCAAGGATTTGAGGATCATACCGACCGTTCCTCTCCTTAAGCGTTTGGAGGGCGTCTTTCGCAGACATCCCTGCTGCTTCCAGCACGTCCAGGTCGAGCGCGACCTTCAGGAGTCTTGCACCCACAGGGATGTCATTGCCATTTCGCGACTCCAGAGGGAAACCTGTGCCGTCAAAATGCTTTCCCTGATACTTGATCATTTCTGCAATCTCCTCCATGCGGGGGATCTTCTCGATAAGGCCCGATCCCACTTCCGGGTGCATATCGAAAAGCCGCGATTCATCCCGGGCGAGTTGCTCATTGGTACAAGACTTTTTCTGTACCTCCGCCGGGAAAATGACGCAGCCTATCTGAGAAAGCAAGGCTGCCGTTTCCAGCTGCCAGACATTTGGCAGCTTCATCTGCTCGGCTATGCTGCATACACGGTTCCTGATGCGGGAAGACCGGCCAAACGCTTCAGGATTTACAAGGGCAAGGAGCTCGGTAAGAACTTTGATGCAGCCACGCAGGGTATTCTCGAGAAGATCCCGTTCCGCGGTGACGAGCAGATATTGTTGCGCAGCCGCTGTGAGCACTTTGCCCAAGGTATCGGAAGGGCAGGGCTTCGTCAGAAAGCGGAAAACGCTGCCTTCGTTTACCGCCTGTATAGCCATGTTTACATCAGCGTGACCCGTCAGCATCACTCGGACGCTGTCGGGGGCTATCTTTTTCACGGCGGCCAGGAAACGGTTTCCATCTGCTTTCGGCATGCGGAAATCAGAGACGATCACGGCAAACGGGCCGCGGGCCGCCACCATTCTCAGCCCGTCTTCAGGGTCCTTGGCCGTTTCGATCTCGAACTCTTTCCGAAACTCTCTCTGAAACGCCGACAGTATATTCTCTTCATCGTCGACAAACAGGATCCTATCCATCTTCGCATGACTCCTCGTCGCTGAGATGGGCGCAAAGGTCGCGCCAGGCGGCTATCCGGTCAAGGGAGTACTTCTCTGCATACCTCTCGTCAAAGCTCCCCCTTCTCTCTTCGCTGTGGTCGGACCGTGACTGGTGCTCGAGCATATCCGCGATGTGCACCACCGGCATCGGAGACAGGGAGGAGGCGAGGCAGTGGTCGGGACTGTGGTGGAACGTGACCGCTTCCACGATGGAATCGGGAAGCGCCCACAGCGTGAGGAGGTAGCCGCCGATTTCCGCATGGGTGGTGCCCAGCAGCTTTTTTTCCGATTCCGCCAGAGAAATCTTTTCCGCTTCAGCCATTTCCTTGATACGCACATAGTCTTCCGGGAAATTAGCCGCGAGAATGAACTTTCCCATGTCGTGGAGCATTCCGGCCATGAACGCATCGTCGATCAGGGTCGGATCCTTGGTCTCGTGCTTCATGATTGCCTTAGCGGCAACGCCCACCCTCAGGCTGTGCCTCCAGACTTTGTCTATGCTGAGAGCCAGGATTTTCTTTTCCTCGAATTGCGAGAAGACCTGCAGAGACAGTACGAGGGACTTTATGGTGTCGAGGCCGAGCAGATTGACGGCCTGCGTGATGCCTGCAACATGCTGGCGTAAGGAGAAGTAAGCGGAATTGACCAGCTGGAGCACCTTGGCGGTCATGCCCACATCTTTCGCAATTATCGTTGCGACTTTGCCGACGTGGACATCCGGAGACTCCAGCGCTTTAATGATTTCAGCGTAGAGTGAGGGCATGCTGGGCAGTGATTCCATGCTCGACACTACGCGTTTTATCGTGGCGTTGGCCAGCCAGTCGCGTAAGGTGCATGTCCGCTCAATCGTCGCTCGTAAGGCGTCCGCATCGCACGGCTTTGCAAGATACTGGTGCGCCAGCCGCACCGATTTGAGAAACATCTCCCCTTCCGATTGGCCGGAGAGCACTATCCTCACCACTTCAGGGTACCTGTTTCGCACCTCCCTAAGCAGTTGGCACCCATCCATGCCGGGCATTCTCATGTCCGTGACCAGCACATCAAAAGGTTCTGCCCCCAGGGATGCCAGCGCCTTCTGTCCGCTACCGACAAAGCTCATGTCCCATGTATCGCGCATAGGGCGCAGCATGCGCGCCAAGGCGTCCAGAACTTTCTGCTCGTCGTCGACGAAGAGAACCCGTTTGTTCATCTCTTTTATCCCCCCTCTCCCACCGGCACCCATATGGTAAAGGTCGTCCCTTCTCCCGGCACGGTATCGAGGGTGATTTCCCCCTGGTGCTTATCCACGATAATGGAGCGCGCGATGGCCAGTCCCTGGCCCGTGCCCTTGCCCACCTCCTTCGTGGTGAAGAAGGGATCGAATATGTGTGAGCGTATTTCCTCGGGTATGCCCGGTCCGTTATCACTGATGCTGATCTCGGCCCAGCGGTCCCGGTTAAAGGTGGAGACCCTGATATTCCCCTTTTCCGCGGAGGTTCCATCCTTCTCTGCTATCGCCTGGGCAGCGTTGACGATGATATTCAGGACCACTTGGTTGAACTCACCTGGCAGGCAGGGTACAAGGGGAAGGCTGGGATCGAACTCGGTTACCACATCGGCAACATACTTCCATGCATTGCGGGATACCGTGAGCGTGTTCTCGATCGCCCTGTTGATATCGATAGGTTCTTTCTCTTTTGTCCCCGGGTGGGAAAACTCCTTCATGGCCCTGACAATGCCGGTCACCCGTTCCACCCCTTCGAGACTCTGCCGGATTGCCTTCGGTATCTCCTCGCTCAGGTAGGCGATGTCCGTTTTATGGATGGTTTCCTCAATCTCATCAACAATGCCCTTGGTGACCTTTCCAGCCTTCACTGTATCGAGAAGCTTCTTGTACTTCCCGGTCAGGGCGATCATGCCGGTGAACGCATCCTTGAGAAAGTGGATGTTGTCCCCCACGTACTGGGTAGGCGTGTTGATCTCATGGGCGATTCCCGCGGCAAGCTGTCCGATCGACTCCAGCTTCTGGGCCTGGACGAGCTGGGACTCGAGCAGCTTGCGTTCGGTGATGTCCATGTAACTTCCCAGAGTAGCCCGATTCCCGTTATACTGCACGGAAATCGTGCTTCCCATTACCCAGCGGATTTGTCCCTCCTTGTTAAGGATACGGAACTCGTACGGCGAGATGGTTTCCCCTTTGAGCATTGCTATAGCTTGTTGCCTTACGCTCTGCCGATCATCGGGATGGACGATCCGGGAAATGTCTGTTTCCATAAGCTCGTTTTCGCTGTAGCCGGTTAGCTTCCAGAGGCGCTCGCTTGCCAGACGGAGGGCTCCTCCGATAGAGAGATGGGCAGCGACCGGCAAATTCAGAAAGAGCTTCTTGATCAGTTCCTCACCTTGCTTCCGCTCGGAGACGTCACGAATGACCGACAGGACGCAGTCCCTGCCTCCGAGAGACACTTTCTTCAGGTTCATTTCGACCCAGACCAGGCGCCCATCTTTTCTTCTGACCTGCCGCTCGAAGAGCTCCGGCTCGCCTGTCATAGCCCGCTCGTAGTGTGCCATGAGCGTCCGACGCCCGTAATCGGGCCCCTCCGAACTGAAACTGCCGAGAGGCATGCTCCTGAATTCTTCCTGCGTGTAGCCATATATCTGGCAAACCCGTTGATTCAGGTCGAGTATTTCGAACGTGTGCCCGTCCAGTACCGTGATACCGTCGTTGATGTTATCGAAAAGCTGTTGTAACCTGGTCTCGCTGTTCTCAAGCGCTTCTTCCGCTTTCCGGCGCTCGGTGATGTCGCGCGAGACGGTCAGCAGACAGTCCATGCCCCCGAGCGCCAACCGCTCCACATTCATTTCAACCCAGAATGTGCTCCCGTCCTTTCTCCTGCCCTCCAACTGGAAATGGTGGGGAGCGCCTTTCGCGGCTTGGCCGTACTGTGCTTCCAGCCGTTTTCGACGCTCATCGGTTGATTCGTCGACGGCTAAAG
>JADGQN010000072.1 GCA_017881765.1 Syntrophobacterales bacterium
ATCGCTAATCTTCTTGACGACAGCCTCCAAATCTTTTCCTACTTCACGCTCGATGTCCCTCTGGATGCTAACCAGATTTTCCGCCGGCAGGAAGGATTCATAGGGGGTGAAGTAGTCCATATTGGGAATCACATGCAGCAGATGAATAGTCGAACCGAATTTCTCGGCTATCCGGACAGCGACATTGATAATCTCCTCCGTATAATCTGAGAAGTCCAAGGGAACAAGAATCTTCTTGAACATGGTCTACCCCCCTTTTTTTGCTCTTGCTGAGTTTTTTATATATACCGCACCCCCCTATTTAGTCAACACTTTTTGTGCTATACTACGGTGTCAGAACGTGCAGGCGCACGTGGGATTTCGCTTGATTTTTGAGGCCAAAACCGTTTAACTATCGCCCATGGAGAAACTAAAGATCCTAACCTCCACCCTTGCGGAAATCTACATCCGGCAGGGTCACCTAGACAAGGCCAAGGAAGTCTACGAGAAGCTCCTCTCCAGAGATTCAGGAAACGCGCTTTACAAAGGACGGGTATCCCTTCTCGAACAGGACACGCCGGAGCGTAAACGGCTTCGGGCCCTCACCCAGATACTCAAAAGGCTAGAAGAACGAAGAGATGAGCGAGACACGAATTAACCGCGTACTCCACGTACTGAAGCAGATGGACGTGGATGCGATTATCATCAGAGGTATGGACAACATCTTCTATCTGACGGGATTCAGGGGTTCTGAAGGCAGCCTTCTCGTGACACGAGGCGACGTGGTCCTCCTCACGGACTTCAGGTATCTCACCTATGCGGCGGAAGTCACGAAGGGTATTGCGATTGTCGAGACCAGGGGAAAAGATAATCATCTCGCGACACTCTGTGACCGGTATGGCATCAGGAAAATGGGTTTTGACAGTTACAACACCACATACCAGGCCTATCAGGTATGGCGCGACACAGCACCCAATGTTGACTTCACGCCTATCGGAACCGAGATTGAAACAATAAGGGCGCAAAAAGAGCCCGAGGAAATCCTCGCTATCCGCAGGGCTATCCAGCTGGCTACAGATGCGTTCACCCGCGTGCTGGCAAAAATAAGACCGGGCACAACCGAGAGGCAGATAGCCGGAGAGCTGGACTATACCATGAAAAACCTGGGGGCGGATGGCCCCTCATTTGAGACCATCGTGGCGTCCGGGGCGAGGGCAGCCCTCCCTCATGCAAAGCCCACAGACAAAGCCTTGAAGCAGGGAGAGACGGTCATCATCGATTTTGGGTGTCAGGTTGGCGGCTACTCAAGTGACGAGACCTGCACCGTTGCCGTCGGTGAGGTAGACCAGAAAATGCGAGAGATCTTCATCGCAGTGGATGAAGCCAGAAAGGCGGGCATAAAGGCGGTGAGGGCGGGTTTGCCGGTGGTTGAGCTCGATACGCTCGTGCGAGGAACCGTTGAAGAACGTGGCTATGGGGAGTTTTTCCGGCACGGTACCGGCCATGGAGTAGGCATTGCTGTACACGAGGCGCCTGCTATTACGGTTAAAGCAGAAGCCTTGCTTGACGAGAACATGGTGATTACGATTGAGCCCGGCATCTATATACCCAACGTGGGTGGAATTCGCATGGAAGATATGGTGCTTGTCACACAGAGCGGTGGTGAAGTGCTCACACATTTGCGCAAGGATCTGCTCCAAATCTGAGGGAGGTAGCCATGATTGTTTCCACGGCAGAGTTTAGAAAGGGGCTTAAGATCCTGATCGACAATGAACCCTTTGTGATCGTGGAGTTTCAGCACGTGAAACCCGGCAAGGGTGGTGCGTTTGTCAAGACACGCATCAAGAGTCTGCTCACCGGGAACGTGCTCGACAGGACGTTCAGGTCCGGCGACAAGGCCGAGGTGCCCGATGTGGAGCAACGTGACATGCAGTTTTTGTACAAAGAAGAAGTCAATTATTACTTTATGGATACGGTCACCTACGACCAGACCTTTGTTCCTGAGACAAACCTGGGTGATGCCGTTAACTATCTCAAGGACGGCATGGTTATAGCACTCTCATTTTACAAGGGAAAGGCGATAGGGGTGGAGCTTCCAAACTTCGTCGACCTGAAGGTCGTACAGACAGAACCCGGCATCAAAGGGGATACGGCGCAGAATGCCACCAAATTGGCTATGCTGGAATCCGGATATACGCTTCAAGTGCCGCTGTTTCTTGAGGAGGGTGAAGTGGTCAAGATAGACACGAGGACCGGCCAGTATATAACGAGAGTTTCCAGGTAGGACCGGGCATGCTGATCACCTTCGAAGGGATAGAGGGAAGTGGAAAGACAACCCAGGCCGAGCTTCTGTACGCCTATCTTGAGAAGAACGGCTATAACGTGATTAAGACACGTGAGCCGGGCGGTACTGGGCTAGGAGAGGCTTTGCGGGACGTACTTCTTCGCAGAGATATGCGTGTTTTCCCCCTTGCCGAACTGCTCGTCTTCATGGCGGTCAGGGCTCAGCATATGGAGGAGGTCATTTCACCGGCCCTCGCCGAAGGTAAAATTGTGCTTTGCGACAGGTTCGTTGACGCAACCTATGCCTATCAAGGATATGGACGCTCCATAGACCTCGGCATCATTGAAACGTTCAACAGACTTGTCACGAAGGGTGTGAGGCCCAACCTTACCATACTCCTGGATTGCGACGTTGATCAGGCCTTCAAACGGAAGCTCGCGGCAAATCAGCAGATGGACCGGTTTGAGAGAGAAGGCATCTCTTTCCACCGAAAGATACGGGAAGCTTACCTCAAGCTCTCTGAGGAGGATGGCAAACGGTTTTTTGTGATCGGCCCAAGCCTGGATGTTGAAGGAACGCACCGCGTGATACGGGAGAAAGTGGAGAGTCTTCTCCAAAGCCATGGAATTTAACAGCATTATCGGACACGAAAGACCACGGAGCCTCCTGGCGTCTCTCTTTGAAAAAAACAGGTTCCCCCACGCGCTCCTCTTTTCGGGTCCGCCGGGTGTGGGTAAATATACGGTGGCGGTAGAGCTGGTTAAGCACCTTTTCTGCGAGACGAAGACCGCCTGCGGAGTCTGCCGGCCGTGCCAGAACGTCATCCGCAATGGTCACCCTGACCTCCACACCATCAGGTCCGAAACTTCCATAGGGATAGACGAACTCCGCAATGTGAGGAAAGAGGTTTACGAATCACCCTATGAAGCTCCCTTGCGCGTGATACTGATTGACGGGGCGGAGCAGATGACCCATGAGGCCGCAAATGCTCTTCTGAAGACTTTGGAGGAGCCCCCTCCGCTGAATCTCTTCTTTCTCATCACGTCCTCGGAGAAAGATGTGCCTTTGACGATTCGGTCAAGATGCATGCACATCGGATTTGGCCCTATTTCTACGGGACAGATGAAGTCTCATCTCGTAAAGACGCTTCATCTCCCTGAACGAAAGGCGGAACTGGTAGCCTCGCTGAGCTGGGGTAGTATGAGCTCGGCTTTCTTCTGGATGGACGAGGAGAATTTTGCCATGAGAAGGCGGCTTGCAGAGCTTGTGATCGGGAAAAAGAAGGGCTTCGTGGCTGCCACGGGAGTCTCGGAAATCATCATTAGTTATGAGAAAGGGCTACGCTTCTATCTTTATTTTTTGTTGTCGCTATTCAGAGACCTTTGGGTGCTCAATCAGACAGGCGATGCGCACGCCCTGGTAAACGGCGATCTGAGAGAACTACTAGAAACAAACACGTGGGATGTGGCCTGGGTCGAACGTTCCATCTACAAGGTACAGGAAGCACTGGAAAGTCTGCGATACAACATCAATCGCTGGCTTGCATTCGAACATCTGGCCCTTTCAATCATGAGATGACCATGAAAAGCTGCTATGTAAGATTTGACAGGCTGACGGGGGTGCTGGAAATGGAGGCACCTGATGAGATCAGCGTGGGTGATCGGATCGTCTGCGA
Organism: Syntrophobacterales bacterium; assembly: GCA_017881765.1. GTDB lineage: Bacteria > Desulfobacterota > Syntrophorhabdia > Syntrophorhabdales > WCHB1-27 > JADGQN01. Next base: position 3,939 of record JADGQN010000072.1, read on the forward strand.
GCTGGACAAAGGCGAGGCCCTTGGAATTGTGGCAACAGAGCCCGCGGATACGACAAAGGAGGGGCTGAAGAAGATACTCCGAAAGGCCACACCAGAAGAGTTGTCCGCCTTTGCAGCCCTTAAGGAAAAGGAGACACAGGCCTTTGCCGTCTGCCGGAAAAAGATAGAAGAAATGAACCTGCCGATGAAGCTGCTCCGGGCTGAATACAGTTTTGGCGGCTCGAAGCTCTTGTTCTATTTTTTCTCCGAAAACCGGGTCGATTTCAGGGACCTCGTTAAGGACCTTGCCAAGGAATTCAAAGTCAGAATAGAGATGAGGCAGGTTGGTGTGAGGGACGAGGCGAAAATCATAGGGGGGCTCGGGAACTGCGGCAATGTCGTCTGCTGCAAGAGATTCTTGAACAATTTTTCGATAGTCTCCATAAAAATGATGAAAGAGCAGAGTCTGGCGCTCAATCCGGCAAAGATTTCGGGGGTGTGCGGGAGACTGATGTGCTGTCTCTCCTATGAGCATGATATGTACCTGGAGCTGAAGAAGAACTTTCCGAAAGTGGGGAAGCGGGTCAGCACTCCCCAGGGCGAAGGGAAGGTGATAAAGCACAGTGCGCTTACCGGTTGCGTGACAGTCCTGCTCGATGAGGGGAAAGAAGTGACGTTGCCGATAAAGGATGTTACACAGGGTCAAACCGGCCAGACCGGAGGCGCATAGTTGGGAAAGCATTATTACATCACAACGCCGATTTACTATATCAACGACGTTCCACACATCGGCCATGCATACACCACCATAGCCGCCGACATTATGGCCCGGTACAAAAGGCTGCAGGGATATGAGGTCTTTTTCCTGACCGGCGTGGACGAGCACGGCCAGAAGGCGGAGAAGACGGCTGCCGAAAGGCAGATCCATCCGAAGGACTTGGCGGACACGATGGTCCAGACCTTTACCGACCTGTGGCAGATGCTCAATATTTCCAATACCGGCTTCGTCAGGACCACGGAAGAGCGGCACAAAAGGGTTGTCCAGTATTTCTTCCAGAAGATCCAGGAGAAAGGGGACATATACCTCGGTGAATACGAGGATTGGTACTGTGTGCCCTGCGAGAGCTATTTCACCGAGCTGCAGCAGCAGGAAGGCAAATGCCCGGACTGCGGCCGCTTGCTGGAACGGCTGAAGGAAGAGACCTACTTCTTCAGAATGTCCAAGTATACGGAGCCTCTCCTCCGCTACCTGGAGGAACACAAGGATTTTGTGCTGCCCGAGGTACGCTATAACGAGGTCTACAGTTTCGTCAAGGGCGGCCTTCGCGACCTTTCCATCAGCAGGACCAGCTTCAGCTGGGGCGTGCCTGTGCCGGGAAACCCGCGGCACGTGATCTACGTCTGGTTTGATGCCCTCCTCAACTACCTGACGGGCATCGGCTACCTGGAAAACGATCAGCTGATGGCCGATTTCTGGCCCTGCGATACGCACCTGATCGGCAAGGATATCCTCAGGTTCCATGCTGTCTACTGGCCATCCTTCCTCATGTCACTCGGAGTGGAACTGCCCAAAAGGGTTTTTGCGCATGGCTGGTGGACGGTGGACGGACAAAAGATGTCAAAATCACTGGGCAACGTTGTCTCTCCGTCCGAGATCGCGTCCGCATACGGGGTGGATCAATTCAGATTTTTTCTCTTCAGAGAGGTGCCTTTCGGCCTCGATGGAGATTTCTCCCGGGAGGCCATTGTCCACAGGATCAATGGAGATCTCGCAAACGACTTCGGGAACCTTGTCTCCCGAAGCGTCACCATGATTAAGAAGTTTTCCAATGGCATGCTGGAACAGCCTGGTGGGCCCGGAGGTACAGACGAGCATCTTATAGGCCGGACAGTAGGCCTGGTCGCCGAATACGGGAAAGAGATGGAGAGCTTTGGCTTTCATAAAGCCCTGGCGAGCACCTTCGACATCGTCTCGCTCCTCAATAAATACGTGGACACTGAAGCTCCGTGGAAGCTTGCGAAGGACAACAGGGCGAGACTGCAGACTGTACTCTATAACCTCTGGAACGGTGTCAGAATAGCCACGCTTCTTCTCCACCCTTTCATGCCTCAGAAGACTGACCAGATATGGAAAGCAATCGGCATCGGAACGCCAATAGGAACGGCCTCCCAGGACCGGGAACGCGGTTTCTACTACGACGCCCAGGGGCTATCTTCGATAGAGAACATACCACCGCTCTTCCCGAGAATAGAGAAGTAAGGGAGCAGCATGCCTTTCACTTCTTTAAGACAGATACTCGAATCGGTACTGAAGGAGCACAAGCTCACAGCAGACATCGATGCGTACCGGATATTCTCGGTCTGGGAAGAGATAGCCGGACCGATGGTGGCAAAACATTCCAGACCGGCGAGGCTGAATGGTAACATATTGTACGTGGAAGTCGATGACCCGATCTGGCTGTCTCAGTTGCGGTACATGAAACAGGATATGCTGCAGAAGATAGACAGGCGGATCAAGCCCGGGGTATTTAAGGACCTAAAGCTCTTTCTTAAGTGATTCCAGGATCAGCCGGTAAGAGACTCCTTTATCGTCAGCGATCTTCTTCACATCCTCGAACTCAATGTGTGTCTTGATAAGAGCGCCGCTCCGGTCGTAGCCTTCTTTGACCTTCACGGGTCCGAATGACGTCTTATGAAGGGCCTCTTTCCGCTGCAGGACCCGTCGTAACTCCCTGCATAGGCGCAGACCGAACGTTGTCGTCTCTTTAAGGATGCTGTCGATGACCGTCTCAAGGCATGCCGCACTTGTAACCACCGAGAGCCTCAGGCCGACCCTGCCCTTTTTCATGTGGACGGGAAAATAGAGCACGTCAAGGGCGCCGGCCGTCCTTATCCTTTCCGCCACTACGCCCATATACTCCATCTGGGCGTCATCCATGTCCGTTTCAATGACCCAGACCTCTTCATGAGGTTCGGGCCGTTCTGCCTCTCCGATGAAGACCCTTACCACATTCGGGGTATCTGTCTGGTAGGTACCAAAGCCCACGCCGCTCTTTTGAAGCGAGAACGGCGGCCGTGCAGCGGGATTCTTTACGTAGTATTTAACGATGGCCGCCCCGGTGGGCGTGGTTAGCTCGAGTTCCTGCTCAAAGAAGACGAGTGGCATGCCTGAGAGGATCTCCACGGTAACCGGGGGCGGATTAGGCAACAATCCGTGTGAAGTCCGCACAAAACCCCGCCCTTGCGGAATAGGACCACAATAGACCTCGTCAATACCAAAGTAGGATACGGCCCTTGCGGTGCAGACCAAGTCAATCAAGGTATCGACGTGCGCGAGTTCATGGAGGTGCACCTTCTCCGGCTCAACGCCGTGGACCGTGCTTTCCGCTTTGACGATTATGCCAAGGATACCGAGGGCATCCTGTCTCACCTGCTCCTCAACCTTCAACGCCCGTATCATCTCTTCCATCTGCCGGATCGCAAGGTGCACGTCACTCGGGCCTATCCTGAGATATGTCCCCTCAACGACACCGTGCTTTCTTTTCTCAGGGAGAAGAGAAGGCAGTGGAATAGGGAGTTGTTCAAGCACTTCGGTCAACACGGCGAGCGGGCAACCCGCATCGAGAAGCGCGCTGATGGTCATGTCACCGCTTATCCCAAATACGGGATCGATATACAGAAGCGTCATAGCCGGTTTATCAGGGTTGCGAAGTAAGCAGCGCCGAACCCGTTGTCGATATTGAACGTGGCCACGGTTGAACAAGAGTTGAGCATGGTAAGAAGGGCTGATACGCCGCCGAAGCTCGCTCCGTAGCCGACGCTTGTGGGTACGCCTATCACCGGTGCCCCTACGACACCCGCCACGATCGATGGAAGCGCCCCTTCCATTCCCGCGGCCACTATGATCACCCGGGCTTTGCGGAGGAGCGGCATATTCTGAAACAGCCGGTGGATACCTGCTACACCCACGTCGTAGAGCTTCTCGGTTTCGTTACCAAAGAATTTGCTCGTCGCATAGGCCTCCTCTGCCACGGGAATGTCGCTCGTGCCTGCTGATATGATCAGGATCACACCTTTCCCCTTAACGGTATGACTCTTCTTGATAACAAAACATTTGCCGGGCTCAGCGTACTCGCCCTTAGGGAAGAGCTTCTTCAGCTTCAGTCCCACGTCCCTTCCTATCCTCGTGACCAATATATCGGAGCCCTTTTTTCTCATCGAGCGTATGGTCTCAGTCATATGGTCAAGGCTCTTGCCCTGCCCGAAGAGCACTTCCTCCAAGCCTTTCCGCAGGTTCCGATGGTGATCTATCTTTGTGTGGCCCAGATCCTGGAATGGCAGGTCCTTGAGTTGTTCGACGGCTTCTTCCACCGTGACCGTGCCGTGCGTGACCCCTTCGAACAATTTTCTTATCTTATCTTCCGTCATTTTCCACCATGAACGCACTTTTCACGATCTTAACCTGCTCCCCATCCAGCCCCACCGCATCAAACCGGACGTGTCTGTCGAAACACTTGTGCTTCTTCATGTACCAGAGCGCGGATTTAACTATGTGCCGCTGCTTTAATTTCGTGATAGCCGAAAGTGCGTCGCCGAACCGGCCGGTGTTCCTCTTTTTCACCTCGACAAAGACGAGGCATCCACCTTCCTCGGCGATCACGTCTATCTCCCCAAACCTGGTCGTGTGGTTTCTCTCAAGAATCTTATATCCTCGCTTCTTCAGGGCTTTGATCGCCTTTTCCTCACCTAAAAGTCCCTCTTGTCTCGTATTCACGATGCGAATTTGCCTTTATCGATATAGTTTCGTTGTTTCCTCGTCCTTACAGGATGCTGCGCTATCGCTTTCCTCGACGTACCTACAGGTACGCCTGCGTCAGCTCCTCGTCACGCCTCACTCTATCTTCAAATCCAAATTCGCATCAACCACCTCTTTGACCCCCCTGAAGGTCTTGCGGTGGATCGGCGAGGGCCCGTGGGTGCGAATGGCCTCTTTATGCTCCTCCGTGGGGTAACCCTTATTCTTCTTAAAGAGATACTGGGGGTAAAGGTCATCATACCCTTTCATTATGTTGTCTCTGACCACTTTAGCAACGATAGAGGCGCAAGCGATAAAAAAACACTTCCTATCGCCTTTAACCAATGTCTTACAGTTGGGGTAGGAGGGAACAGCAAACAGACCGTCAACAAGAATGAGGTCTGTGGGAGTGCGGGCTGCTTTGATTGCCCGTTTCATCGAGAGGAGCGTGGCGTTGTGGATGTTCAACTCTTCAATTTCCCGGGGAGTCGCCAATCCAACACCCACTCTGTAGGCGTTCGTCACGATCCATGGAAAGAGACTTTCTCTCTGCTGTTCACTCAACAGCTTCGAATCATTGACCGGCGCTCTGACGGCAGGCAGGCCCTGCCAGGCAATGCATGACGAGATCACCGGACCGGCTAGCGGCCCACGTCCTGCCTCATCCAGGCCAGCGACAATCCCGGTGAGCAGGCAGTCCATCAGGTTCTTTTCTCTTTGAGTTTTGCCGCCTTTCCTTTTAGATTTCTCAAGTAGTAAAGCCTCGCCCTTCTCACTTTTGCCTTGCTCAAGAGCTCTATAGTCTCGATGAGAGGTGAGTGTACGGGAAAGGTTTTTTCGACGCCGATCCCGTATGAGACCTTGCGCACAGTAAAGGTAGCCCGGGTGTTGCCGCCGCGCTGTCTTATGACTACCCCTTCAAAAACCTGAATTCTTTCCTTGTCCCCTTCGTGGATCTTCGTATGCACCCTGATCGTATCGCCCACGTCGACCTTGCGAAGGTCGAGCCTCATGTGCTCCTTTTCAAGCAGGTCGATCATCTCGTTCATGGTCTCCTCCTCTTTCACCTAATATTCTGTCAAGAATAATGCCGATGGCCACTCTCAATGATAGATGATTGTAGTCACCTCTACCGCGGATGGGCATAAGCATTCTCTCGCATTGTTCGGTCACTACGGGAGGCAGCCCCCAGCCCGTGCCGAAAACTAAAAGAAACGGCCTGTCCTCTTTCTGAATCCATGATCTCAACTCTTCATAGTTGACTATCTCGGATCCGGGCTTTGACGACGTGCCTATGACAACCGGGTTACCTGCCGCCCTGATTTCCCTCGACATTTCTTCAATGTCCCCGACAATCCTGATCTTTGTCAAAGCCTGCGCCCTGTCAGGGTTGTAGCGGGCGCCATAGCCGGATTCCCAGTGCTCCATGAGCTTTTCGGCTATTGAGGTCTGCCTGAGCAAAGGAGTAACAATATAGCATAACTCCACACCGAATGTCATACAACTTCTTGCCACGTCGTGTAATTCAAGGTTTGTCAGGCTTGTCGCGACAATATCTCCGCGTTTGTCCAGAACAGGATAGTGGATGATGGCAAGATAGACAGAACTCACGCTTCTGATACCTCCTCCATAATCTCTCGTATCAAGCGCCTGTCTTCATCCGTCGGCTCAAAGTGTTCGAGAAGATCGGGCCGCCTTAAGATTGTCCGCCGGATCGACTCCTTCCGCCGCCATCGCCGGATTTCTTCGTGATTACCCGAGAGGAGCACGGCAGGTACTTCCATCTCCATGAAGGTCTGGGGTCTCGTATATTGCGGATATTCGAGAAGAGGCTCCTTGAAGCTTTCATCGATGGAGGAGGTTTCATTGCCGATGACACCGGGAACGAGCCTCGCGACAGCGTCGATCACGACGAGGGCGGCTGCCTCGCCTCCGGACAGCACGTAATCCCCCAGTGATAGTTCTTCATCGACCAGGGAAAGCACCCTCTCGTCCACGCCCTCGTACCGGCCGCAAACAAGTCCAAGGTGAGGCCGGCGGGAAAACCTTGTCGCAGTCTCCTGGTCAAACGTCCTACCGCCAGGAGTGAGTAGGATATAGTGCGGTCTGCCAAAATGGGCATTCACCTGTTGCATGGCCTGATAGATGGGCTCCACCTTCATGACCATACCCGCGCCGCCGCCGTAAGGAGCGTCGTCGCACGTCCTGTGGATGTCTTCGGTAAAATCTCTGATGTTAATGATATTGAAGCTGAGAAGGCCCTTGTCTTTGGCCTTTTTGACAAGACTTTCGTTAAGCGGCGATTCGAATATGGACGGGAATAAGGTGAGAAGAGTAAAGATCATTCAACAAAGGCACCCTCAGCTATCCTGATCGAGGCAGCGCCTATGTCGATGCCAAGGATGAAGTCTGCCTGCATGGGGATAAGCAGTTCTCTTTCACCCTCAATGACAATGACGTCGCTTGCCTTCGTATGGATAACCTCCGTCACCTGCCCTACGGGCTCATCATGCTCGTTGATTGCCCTGAGGCCGATGAGCTGGTAGTCATAGTATTCGCCTTCACTCAGCCTGGGGAGGTCTTCTTCCCTTACGTACAGCTCCTTGCCAATGAGAAAGGAGACCGCCCCAGGCGTCTCAAGCTCTCCGAATTGTATCAGGAAATGGCCACGTTGAGCCTGCACACGGGAGGGTCTGAGCTCAATTTTCCGGCCATCACGATCTGCATAGAGTGCTGCATATTCACATAGATTCGATTCAGAGTCGTTGTAATATCGAAACTTTATCTCCCCTCGCAAGCCGCGGGCGGAAAGTACCCGCCCAACAGGAATGTAACCCATTACTCTATTATCTCGAGCACCGCTCTCTTCTTTACCTTCGTGGAAGATGCACTGAGGATGGTTCTCATGGCCCTTGCCGTTCTCCCCTGTTTGCCGATTACTTTGCCCAAGTCCTCCTTGGCGACATTGAGCTCGATAACGGATGTTTTTTCTCCTTCGATCTCAGAGACCCGCACCTGATCAGGATTATCCACTAATGCCTTCGCGATGTACTCGATGAGTTCTTTCAACACGTCCCCACCTCCGAACATTATTGTCTAAGCTCTCTCAAAATCCCCTCTTTTCTGAATATATCCTGAACCGTTTTGGTAGGCCTCACCCCTTTTTCGTACCAGGCCTTGATCTTCTCCTTATTGAGAACTATCGCAGCCGGATCCTTCAATGTGTCATACGATCCTACCCTCTCGATGAACCTTCCGTCTCTCGGAAATCTTTCGTCCGCCACGACAATCCGGTAAAAGGGTTTCTTCTTCGCTCCATACCGTGACAACCTGAATTTTACAGCCAAGCTCCACCTCCTTATCTGAACATGAATTGCTTTGGAAGGCCTTTGGCCCCGCCCTTTGCGAACTTTTTTATCATTTTCCTTGTTTCCATGTAGCGTCTGAGAAGTTCATTGATATCTTGGACGCGGGTTCCACTCCCCTTTGAGATCCGCTCCCTTCTTGAGCCATCCAGGAGGTGAGGCAAAAGCCTTTCCCTGGGTGTCATCGAGCTGATGATAGCCTCTGTCTTTTTGATCTCTTTTTCGGCCTCGGAGAAATCTATGGCCCCTTTCAACTTGGAGAGTCCGGGGATCATGCCGAGAAGAGACTCCATGCTGCCCAGCTTTTTTATTTGCTTCAGTTGGTCCTTGAAATCTTCCAGAGTAAACTCATCCTTCCGGATCTTCTTTTCAAGCTCCTTCGCCTCTTTTTCATCAAAGAGTTCCTGGGCCTTCTCAACAAGGGAAACCACATCACCCATGCCGAGTATCCGTGAAGCCATCCTCTCCGGATGAAAGAGCTCGAGCGCGTCCAATTTTTCACCGACGCCGATGAACTTGATGGGCTTGCCCGTAACCGCCCTGATGGAAAGGGCAGCGCCTCCTCTGGCATCCCCATCCAGCTTGGTCATGATAAAGCCGCTGACGCCGAGTTTTTCGTCGAAGGTTTTAGCAACGCTTACGGCATCTTGTCCGGTCATGGCATCCACTACGAGAAGCACTTCTCTCGACTTCAAGACCTCCTTCTGCCGGACCAATTCGGCAACCATCTCCTCATCGACGTGAAGCCGCCCGGCCGTATCAACGAGCAGCGTGTCGCAGCCCTTTTTCATGGCATAGGCCCGGGCTTCCTCGCAAATCCGCACCGGGTCCTTCTCTGCCGTTGACAGGGTTTCGATACCAAGCTGCTTGCCCAGCTTCAAGAGCTGATCTATTGCGGCCGGTCTGTAAACGTCTGTCGGCACGAGGAGCGGCCTTCTCCCTTTTTTCCTGAGATAGAGGGCCAGCTTGCCCGCGGTGGTGGTCTTCCCGGAACCCTGTAAGCCAGCAAGCATGATCGACACAGGCGGCGATCCCGAAATATCCAGGGGTTTGTTGACCGTGCCCAGAAGTTCGCAGAGCTCGTCATGGACAACTTTCACGAAGACCTGCCCCGGGGTTATGCTCGTCAGCACCTCTTCGCCCAGAGCTTTTACCTTAACCTTCTCCAGAAAATCTTTGGCGACCTTGTAGTTCACATCTGCTTCGAGGAGCGCCACGCGCACCTCACGCAAGGAGTCACTGATGTTTTTTTCAGTGAGCTTTCCGTAGCCTTTGACTTTCTTGAATATGGTGTCGAGTCGTTCCTGGAGCTTCTCAAACATAATCTTATAAAATAACCGATAATCGTTGATTAGTCAACCGCGCAGAGGTTGACCGGGTTCGAGTCGGCATCGCCTTTTGTAAGCGGAATGGACCAACGCACCTATCTGCAAAGGCTTCTGCGTCTTAATAATGTGCGGTTTAGAGTACTCCCATTCATTATCAGGAACAGCGCGCTAAGTTGATACAATTAAACGGGACCTATCCTGCTTGGCATTTAAGCGGAGACCGAGGCGGCAGTGAGGCGCTGACGCAGCCGTACTCAAAAGTACGGCGAGGAGAGCAACGAAGCGACAACGAAGGTATACACTTAAGTGCCAAGCAGGATTAGGCGATCTCTGCCTCTTCCTCGTAAATGAGTATGGGCTTCTCCTGGTTGAGGATCACTTCCTCGCTCACCACGCACTCTTTGACGTTCGAAATGGAGGGCAGCTCGTACATCACATCGAGCATCACCTTTTCCATGATGGAGCGAAGCCCGCGGGCGCCCGTCTTCTTCTTGATGGCATCCCTGGCAATACCCCGAAATGCGCCCTCGGTGAAGGTGAGTTTCACATTCTCAAGCTCAAAGAGCTTCTTGTACTGTTTGGAAATCGCGTTCCTCGGTTTCTTGAGAATCTCTACGAGGACATCCTCGTCCAACTCCGCGAGCGTGGCAATGATCGGCAACCTTCCGATAAACTCGGGAATAAGACCATATTTCAACAGGTCTTCGGGCTGAACGTCCTTGATCAGCTCAGAATACTGTTTGTCTCTTCCGCCTTCCACGTCAACGCCAAAGCCGATGCCTTTCTTGCCGATCCTGTTGCTGATGATCGTTTCCAGACCGTGAAAGGCGCCGCCACAGATGAAGAGGATGTTCGTGGTATCCACCTTGATATAATCCTGCTGCGGGTGCTTCCTGCCGCCCTTCGGCGGCACGTTGGCAATGGTTCCCTCTATGATTTTGAGCAGTGCTTGCTGCACGCCTTCGCCCGACACGTCGCGCGTAATGGAAGGGCTGTCTGTCTTCCTGGAAATTTTATCGATTTCATCAATATAGACTATGCCCTTTTCGGCCCTCTCTATGTTGTAGTCAGCGGCCTGGAGCAGGTTGAGAATAATATTCTCCACG
>JADGQN010000374.1 GCA_017881765.1 Syntrophobacterales bacterium
CCTTCACGGGCTTCCCACTCTTGGAAGTACCCCTGACAATGCCGTTGTGGACCAATACCATGCCCAGCATATCGGGATCGGCCCTTTCCCTCACTTCTTTCAGCCAAGCTTCTATCATGATTCACCTGCCTTTGCCAGAACGCTTCTTTCTTGTCCCTATTATGACACGCTACGGCTGTGCCGTCCAGGCGTTGCCTAAGCCGCGCATCAAATCCGTTTCGTAGTCTCTTCACGTCCTGCAAAGGCGGCATTTGACCCCCATCCTGTAAAAGAGGGCTGCCGAAGGGCAGAACCCGGTAAGGGCGAATACGAGCAGATTCACACTTACCAATCCTGTTAGAATCAACCACCACATGCTGTGCACCAAAACGAGGATGATGCTCAGCGAGTTCATGCAGCCCGCCATGAGAAAGATAATCCTTTCCAGATACCAGCTGTCTGTTTTCAGTAGATACATCTTTCTACCCCCCTTGTCTTTCAATCGGCTGCGCGCCTGCGACGCTTGCTCAACTGGTCAAGTACTTGTCGCTCAACTACTCAACCCCTCAACCATTGAACTACTCAACGTTCCTTCGCCTCTGTTCCCATGCTTTGAGTTTGAAGTAGAGAACGGGCACCATAGTCCGCGAGAGGAAGGTCGCGGCTACTTCTCCGAACATCAAGGCGATGGCCATGCCCTGGAATATGGGGTCGAAAAGTATGACGGACGACCCTACGACAACGGCGGCTGCGGTGAGCAGCATCGGCCGGAACCGTATAATGCCGGCCTGTACAACGGCATCCTCCAGAGGCACGCCTTCTGCCAGCTTCAGGTCGATGAAATCGACCAGTATAATCGAATTCCTCACAACTATTCCGGCCCCGGCGATGAAACCGATCATCGAGGTAGCGGTAAAAAAGGCGCCCATCAGTGCATGCCCCGGCAGTATCCCGATAAGAGACAATGGGATAGGCGCAAGTATGACCAGGGGTGTCAAGAAGGACTTGAACCATCCCACCACCATCACATAGATCAGCACAAGCACGGCCGCGAAGGCGACCCCTAGGTCCCTGAAGACCTCATAAGTGATGTGCCACTCACCGTCCCACTTCAATGAATACGTGTTTTCAAGCCATGGCTGCACGGATGAATATTGTTTCAGCTCGTAGCCCTCCGGCAGTCTAAGTTTCTTTATCTCGTCCATCATCTTCAGTATGGGGTAAACCGGGCTTTCTTCGTTTCCCGCCACATCCCCTATGACGTAGACCACCCGCTTGAGATTTTTGCGGTAGATGGTCTTGTCTTCATTGACCTCCCTGACCTTCACGAGTTCTGCAAGGCTGACCGGTTGACCCGAGGCCGACGTAAGTCCCACCTCCCGAAGCCGCTCAATGCCGGCACGCTGTTGTAAGGGCGCTCTCACGAGAAGTTCTACGGGCTCCCGTTCCTTCGGCAGATGCGCAAGGCCTGCCACGGTTCCGTTGAGTATGGCGTGAACCGTCTGCGAGACCGCCTCGGTATTGATGCCGTTTAAAGCGGCCTTCTCTTTGTCCACATCGAAGACGATCTTTTTGTGGTCAGCCTCCACGTACCAGTCGATGTCAACGACATCCTTCGTTTTCCGGAAGATGTCTTTGATCTGGCGTGCTATGCCGATCTGTCCGGCGAAGTCAGGGCCGTAGACCTCGGCCACCAGCGTGCTCAGCACGGGGGGACCCGGCGGTATCTCGACGATCTTCACGCGCGCCTTCCACCTGTCCCCGATCGCCTGGATCGGCGGCCTGATCCTCTTTGCAATGTCGTGGCTCTGCGCTGCGCGCTCGTCCCTCGGCACGAAGTTGACCTGAATGTCCGCCTGGTTGCTCGCGGACCTCATGAAGTAGTGGCGCACCAGGCCATTGAAATTGAAGGGTGCCGACGTGCCCACGTATGTCTGATAATTCAAGACTTCAGGAACGCTCTTCAGGTACTCACTGATTGCCCGCGTTGCCGCACTTGTCTCCTCTAAGCTCGTGCCTTCGTCCATATCGATCACTACTTGGAGCTCGCTCTTGTTGTCGAAGGGGAGCATCTTCACCCTGGTCAGCTTTGCGGGGACCAAGAGCATAGCGCCGATGAGCAGGGCGAATACGAGCAGAAAAAAGCGGAATCGCTTGCCTTTGCTTTCAAGCAGTCCGCGGAGGTTTCGCTCATAAACCCGATTGAAGAGACCGGTTATCCTGCCTTCGCCTTTCGCACCCTGATGCCCGGGTTTTGTTTTCCTGAGGACGATAAAGCTGAGCCAGGGGCTGATGATAAAGGCAATCAGCAGGGAGAGAAGCATGGCCGCGGAAGCGCCGACGGGGATCGGCCGCATGTAGGGGCCCATCAGACCTGATACAAAGGCCATGGGGAGGAGGGCGGCGATTACCGCAAACGTTGCAAGTATGGTGGGATTGCCTACCTCATCTACGGCTTCCACCGCGATTTTCGTATCGACCCCCGACATCTTGAAGTGACGATGAATATTTTCGACCACCACAATGGCGTCATCGACAAGGATGCCGATGGAAAATATCAGTGCAAAGAGGGTCACCCGGTTGAGGGTATAACCGTAGATATAGGTGACGAGGATGGTGAGTGCAAGGGTGACGGGAACGGCAACACCCACTACGATCGATTCTCTCCAGCCGAGGGCGAGCGCGATGAGGAGCGTCACGGAGACCGCGGCGAGAAGCATATGTTTGAGCAGTTCGTCCGATTTGTCCTTTGCGGTTTCGCCGTAGTTTCGCGTTGTGGTTATCTCGACCTCTGACGGGATGACGTTGCCCTTCAGTGCCTCTATTTTCTGCAGGGCCCGCTCGGCGATGTGCGTGGCGTTCGTGCCCTTCTTTTTGGCGACCGAAATAGTGACCGCTTCGTGGAGGCCGTTTTTGTCAGTCTTTGCGGCAGGACCGAAGCCCATGAACACGTAATCAGATGGCTCTTCGGACCCATCAGCAACACGCGCAATATCCCTGAGGTAGACGGGCCTTCCGTTGAAGGCTGTCACCACCAGATCGCCGATCTCCTCGGGCTTTGACAAAAAGCCACCCGTCTCCACCACGAACTGTTGGTTATTGGAGGAAAAATCACCCGAAGGCAGCAGGAAGTTGCCCTTCTTGAGTGCCTCAATCACATAGAGTGGGGACGCATTGTAGGCACGGAGTTTCAATGGGTCCACCGTAATTGTTACCTGCCTGCGTTGCCCCCCGATCACGTGGAACTCCCCTACATCGGGATCTTTCTTCAATTCATCGACAACGTCAAGCGCAACCCTGCGGAGTTCGTACCCGTGGTAACGGGGGCTCCACAAGGTCAAGGAGAGGATGGGGACATCATCAATCGATCTCGGTTTAACGAGAGGCTGAGAGACGCCCGGCGGTATCTTGTCATAGTTGGACATGAGCTTGTTATTCAGGTTAACAATGCTCTTCTCCATGTCCTGGCCCACGTAGAATCTCACGATCGCGATGCTCGCACCGGGTCTCGACATGGTGTAGATGTACTCCACGCCCTTGATCTCCGAAAGGAATTTCGACATGGGCTTCGTTACCCGCTCATCGACCTCATGCGCGGAGGCGCCGGGATAGGTGACAAAGACGTCAATCATCGGAACGACGATTTGAGGCTCTTCCTCGCGGGGGGTGACGATAACGGCAAAGATGCCGAGCACGATCGAAGCTATGACGATGAGTGGTGTGAGCTTTGAGCTGATGAAGGTATTGGCGATCTTACCGGCTATCCCGATCACGCGGCCGCCTTTCGCGCCTGGCTTTGTTGCCCGCGTCGTCGATTACCTGCGACGTACCTGTAGTACGCCTCCGGCATCTCTTCCTTGGCGTCGCGCCATCCATCGAAAGTCGGCCGCGTGACCCGCTGTCTGAATGTCTTCTGAAGCCAAAGTGTACTCTTTACTGGTGGCCTCATTGCTGATCCCCAACCACTTGAGTGTGACCGAAGAAGTTCGGTAAAATATGTTGTCACTGCTTCACCAGTCCCCCGTCGATCGCGCGCTCGAGTCCCGCAACGGCAATGCGTTCATCGGGTTTGATTCCCGAGACTACCTCTACCTGATCTCCATATGTTTGCCCGGTCTTTATGATGCGGTAGGTCATGACCCCCTGGCTATCGACTACATAGACGCCGGTGAGTAGCCCCTTTTCCACAACCGCCTTAACCGGGATAAGCAACGTCTGTTTCTTCCCCTCAGGTATCCGTATCTTTGCGTACAGGCCAGACCTTAGGGACGGGTCCTTGAGAAAAACTTTGACGGGAAAGGTCCTGGTTGCGGGGTCGACCGCGGACACGATCTCCCCTATAGTCCCGACTATGGGCCTGCCTTCACTGGCGATTAGAATGGTGATTGGCATTCCTATCTTTATCTTTCCCGCTAACCTTTCATTTACGTATGCGTCGACCTTGAATATGGAGGTATCCTCAAGAACAAATAGGGGAGCACCGGGCGTGGCAAGACTTCCCTGCTCTAAGCGTTTCTCGGTAATGATCCCTTCGTGGGGCGCTGTAATCCTTGTAAAGCCTTTGTTGATACGGGCCTCTTCAAGCTGGGCCCGTGCGCGGTTCACCGTCTCTCCGACGCGTTCATAGCCTGCGCCGGCAACCTTCTTCTGCGTCTCCACCTGGTCCATCTCCTGCTGGGAGATCACCTTCTCGTCCGACAGGTTCTTGTATCTCTTGTACGTGACGTCGGCAAGCGACCTGTTCTGTCCTGCTTC
>JADGQN010000073.1 GCA_017881765.1 Syntrophobacterales bacterium
TTGTCGATCACTGGAGCGTAAAGAATTGGGCAACTCGATTTCTTCTTCAGCATTTTGACAATTCTCATCAAGAGGCGCGACTGTCTACCAAGTCATCTCATCGGCTAACTGTAGATATGTCGATGCCAGGCCGAATTTTGATGATTAACGAGGCGCTCCGAGGCTTGGGCTGCGCAGGCGTACCTGGCGGTACGTCGAAGTAGAACGGGCCGACGGGCAACGAAGTTAGGCGCAAAAGGCGGCCTGGCGGCCTCCCCCCACCTCACTTCTTCAGGGATTCGTAGTCTTTCAGAAACCTCTCCAATCCTATGTCTGTAAGAGGATGTTTCATCAGTTGTTTGATCACGGCGTAGGGGATCGTTGCTATATCAGCCCCCATCGTAGCTGCTTCGAGCACGTGGAGGGGGTTCCTCACGCTGGCGACGATGATCTCGGTTTCAAACCCGTAATTGGAGTAAATAGTGGCTATGTCGCTTACTACCTCCATGCCCACCGTGGAGATATCGTCAAGCCGGCCCACGAACGGGCTCACATAATCCGCCCCTGCTTTGGCGGCAATGAGTGCCTGGACAGCTTGAAATATCAAGGTCACGTTTGTTCTGATCCCTTCCTCATGGAGCGCCCGCACCGCCTTCATGCCCTCTTCGGTCATGGGGATCTTCACCACAACCTGCTCTCCCAGTGTTGCGAGCTGTTTTGCCTCAGCGATCATGCCCTTTGCATCAATGGCCAGCACCTCGAGGTTTACGGGCCCACGGACGAGGGAAAGAATCTCCTTGATCGTTAGATTCGGGTCTCTCTTTTCCTTGGCGAGCAGGGTCGGATTCGTCGTCACCCCATCGACGAGTCCCATTTCCAATGCCTTCTTGATCTCTTCAACGTTTGCCGTGTCCAGAAAAAACTTCATAGTCGCCTCCTGCAGGGTTTTGTACTTATCCGAAGTCTTCCGCTACATCTCGGTCGGTCTGGTCGCCCCAGTCTCTCCCGACTATTCGGCCTATCTGATCTGCCCAGTCTGCCCGATTAAACTGCCTACCAGGGATAATTGCACTCTATACGGTGCCCCGCAACCCGTGACCTTGCAACCTGTAACCCGTAACTTGAAACTCGTAACGCTTGCCCTCACTGCTTCAACTCCCTGAATTTCTCCATGCATCCTTTGCTGCAAAAATAGACCATGCCGTCTTCGGTGCGCAGAGACAGGTCCCGCTCCTGAGCCACGTACGCGCCACAGACCGGGTCCTGCTTGAGTTCCTCGGGCTCCGGTTTCATCGCCGGGGTCGGCTTTCTTTTCTTCTTCTTGAGAAGGTGTCTGATCAGCAGTATCACCAGAATGAGCGGTATGAGATACTTCATGATGAATCTCCCTCTCTCCATTTTTCTATAACCTGATCCGGGCCTATCTCTTCCAGGAAATCCTTAAGCGGCCGCCCAAGGAGCGGATGGACCGCGGAAGGCTCTATCTCAAGGATCGGCGCAAGGGTAAATTTCCTCTCGTGCAACCGTGGGTGAGGCACGGTCAACTCCGTGGTCTCAAGTATCAGATCATCAATCAGGAGAATATCCAGGTCTATGATGCGTGGACCTTGCGGCACGTCCCTCACTCTGCCCATCACCGTCTCTATACGATTGAGCAGCGCAAGCAGCTCAAGAGGCGACCCATGCCATCTGATCTTAAGGACACAATTGAGGAACTCTTCTTGAGCCACCGGTGAAACGGGTGAGGTGCGGTAAAATGAAGACAGGGCAGAAAACTCTGCCCTGTGATCACACATAATCTGATCCATGCTCGACTTGCAGTTACTGTACCGATTGCCGATATTCGAGCCTATGCCAATGAATACATTGTAGGCCACAGTTGTTAGGCGGGCTTCTCTTTGTCCTTGTCGCTCTTGGGTGTCACGTCTATTTCGTCCGGCTCCTTTACCGACTTCTTGAAGCTCTTGATGCCTTTTCCTATAGCCCCACCGATTTCGGGCAGCTTACCCGCCCCAAAAATGAGCATAATAATCACCAGTATGATAAGAAGCTCAGGAACTCCAAGACCAAACATGTTTACCTCTCTGAATCGGTAGGATATCACTTTTCCCTGACTGTAGTCAATCGCAACGTTCCGGCGCGATTGCATGCTTGAATCTTGGCGAAGAGAGTTCACGGGGCAAATGGCAATAAACACGGACTAGCCTACAGGGAGTGTTGAATTGACGGGGTTTCGGCCTTAGAATAATAAAATAGTTTGATGGCTTGCCAGACCAATCAGATAAAAGCATTGTAAAAACATAGTTTATTTGTAAAAGTAATAGTCAATCCGAAGACGGTCAGAAGAGAACAGGGGGAAGCAGTGCACATTGTCGTATGTGCAAAAATGGTCCCGGACACCACGCAGGTCTCCATAGACCCTGTCACCAATACGCTTGTCAGAGAGGGCGTGCCTTTCATCACCAACCCTTTTGATGACCATGCTATTGAAGAGGCCTTGCGTATCAAGGACGCGTATGGCGCAAGGGTCACGGTGCTCTCCATGGGACCAGCCCCCGCTGAAACGGTTCTACGGAAGGCAATCGCTCTGGGGGCCGATGCAGGGCTGCTCTTATCCGACAGGGCGTTCGGAGGCTCCGACACCCTCGCTACCAGTAAGGTCTTAAGCGTTGCCATTGCAAAGCTTTCCGACCAGGAGAGAGTGGACCTCATCGTCTGCGGGAAGCAGACCATCGACGGCGACACCGCGCAGGTCGGGCCCGGGATAGCTACCCGTCTGGGATACGCACAGGTAACGCTGGTCGACAAGGTGCTTGACGTGGACCTCGACACACGACGGATCACGGTGAGGGCAAAATTCGACAATCGGCATCAGGTTGTCGAGGCCCGACTCCCCGCGGTTATCACCGTTGTGCGAGAGATCAACACCCCGCGTTACCCGACGGTACCTCGCCGGCTCTACGCGGAAGAAGTACAGATCCAGGTCTGGACCAATGAGATGCTGAAGCTTGATCCCAACACCATCGGCCTCAAGGGCTCACCCACCTGGGTGAAGCGCATCTTTGCACCCGAGCGGGAAAAGGGCGAGATCGTAATGGGCCTGGGCAAAGAGAAAGAAAAAGCGGTTCGGCTGATCATGCAGAAGCTTGCGGATTGGAAGGTTTTGGGCCCGTAAATGGAGAAAAAGAAGAGGTTCAAGGTGCGGCTCTTGCCGGGTAAGTGCATCGGATGCGGCCGATGCGAGCCCGCGTGCCCGGTAGATGCCATCAGGTACGATGAAAAAGGGGAGCCCATCATCGACCTGGAAAAATGTATCGGCTGCCTCAAGTGTGTCAAGGTCTGCCCCGCAGCGGCTATCGATAAGTTTCTCCCTGAAGGCGATACGGGCGGGGCGGAGCCGGAAGAAACCGCTGAAAGCGAGGCAATAGGAGAAGGGGAAGTCAAGCGGCTCTGGCGGGGCGTCTGGGTCTATGTGGAGCAGATGGATGGGAAAGCTGAGCCGGTCTCCTGGCAGCTCCTCGGCAAAGGAAAGGAGCTTGCGCAGGACCTCGGAGTGGAACTGGCGGCCCTGGTACTCGGCAACAATGTAGAGCACCTGGTGGACGAGGCCGCGGGATACGGGGCCGATAAGGTCTATCTCATAGACACGCCCGTCTTGAAAGACTACAGGGCGGAAACCCACATGCGCAGCTGCGTCTATCTTGTCGAGAAATATTCTCCCGAAATATTGCTCATCGGCGCCACAGGGCTCGGCAGGGATCTGGCAGGCGGAGTAGCAACGCATCTGGAGACCGGCTTGACAGCCGACTGCACCGGTCTTGCCATCGACAAAGAGAACAGGCTCCTGGAGCAAACGCGTCCGGCTTTCGGGGGCAATATCATGGCCACGATCCTCTGCGAAAAGGCCCGACCCCAGATGGCCTCTGTGCGGCCGAATGTTATGCTCACTCCTCCTTTCGTCCCGGGAAGAAAGGCGACCCTCGTGCGGGAATCGATCAGTATCGAGGAGAAGGACACGCTCACGAAGGTCCTCGAGATCGTGCCTATACAGTGTGAGACTTCAGTCGACATAACGGCCGTGGGTGTTATCGTGAGCGGCGGCAGGGGCCTTGTGAGCGCCGAAAACTTCAGGATGCTCCAGGAGCTGGCGGACCTGCTGGGCGGCGTGGTTGCCGGTTCCCGAAGTGCGGTAGACGCCGGATGGATCACGCACCAAAAGCAGGTCGGCCAGACCGGAAAAACGGTGCGGCCAAAACTCTATGTGGCGTGCGGTATTTCAGGTGCTATCCAGCATCTTGTCGGCATGCAGGACGCCGAATATATCATCGCAATCAACAAAGACAAGCATGCGCCCATCTTTGATGTAGCGCACCTTGGTATTGTGGGTGACGTGTTCGAGATCGTTCCGGCAATGATCGAGGAACTGCGGAAGGTGAAGAATCCACCGGTGTGCGAGACATGATGCCTATTTGCATTCAAGCGGACGACCCAGCCTTCGGCCGGGTACCTCGGGCGGCAGCGAAGAGCCCCACCCGCAAGCGGGTACCCGGGCGTACCTGGGGGTACGTCGAGGAGAGCGATAGCGAAGCATCCTGTAAGGACGCAGCACACCCGCCGGTGGCGGGTACCCGGAAGGTATACACTTGAAGACGAATAGGTAGAACAAGGGGTTTATATGTCGGTAGTTGAATCGGTCCTATTTGCACTGGCGTTTCTCGGGTCACTCTTTTTCTTTCTAAGGAGGGTCTTCAGGCTCTTCGCCATAATGCTCCTCGGAAAAGCGGAGCCGAGATTCGACCATTTGCCGGACAGATTGAAGTCACTCCTGCTCTTTGGTTTCGGCCAGAAGCGGGTCATTGAAGAGCCTTTCGGGGTGAACCATTTCTTTCTTTTCTGGGGATTCATTCTTCTCCAGTTGATGGTGAACAGCGAGTTTATCATCGCGGGCATCTTCCCGAAATTCAGCCTCAGGTTTTTGGGTGATATTCTCTATCCGATCATCACTTTTACAGGGGACGTGACTTCTCTCGTCGTGCTCCTCGTCGTGATCATCGCCGCATTCAGGAGGCTCTTCTTCAAACCGCCGCACGTGGAGCGAACGCTGGAGGCATTTTTCATACTGATACTTGTCGGCCTTCTCATGATCGCCAACTTCGGATTACACATCGCATCCATAGTGCCGGGCCAGGGGCGGGAAGAATACGTGCCTATCTCGCAGATACTGGCCATACCGTTCGCGGGGCGTGGTACGGAGCTCTCCTGGCAGATCGCTCATCGGGTCTTCTGGTGGCTCCATGCGGTAGTGCTCCTCGTCTTTCTCGTTTACATCCCCTACAGCAAACACCTGCACATACTCACCGCTCTGGTCAACTGCTTCTTCAGGCGTTTTGCCTTCGTGCGGGCTCTGCCCCCCATGACATTCAAGCAGGGTGAGCGGTTCGGCGTCTCCCGAGTGACCCAGTTTACCTGGAAAGATCTACTCGACTTCTTTTCATGCACCGAGTGTGGGAGATGCGCCGACGCGTGCCCGGCGACAAGTACGGGAAAGGTATTAAATCCCAAGGAGGTGATCCTCGCGGGCAAGGCCAACCTTCTCCGGAACGGCAGCGCCATCCTGGCAGCACGAGAAGGAGATACCATCGCGGGAACCGACAACCGCACGCTTGTCAGTCTCCCGCTGATCGCCAACACCCACGAAACAAGCGTGTCGCCCCAGGCTATCTGGGACTGTACTACGTGCGGGGCATGCGTGGAAAAGTGTCCTGTCTTTATCGAACAGTTCCCGAAGCTGCTGGCCATGAGGCGCCATCTGGTGATGGAAAGTGCGGACTTTCCCCCTGAGCTGATAACTTTTTTCCAGAACATCGAGCAACGGTCAAACCCTTACGGGATAGCTCCCGTTGACAGGGCCAGGTGGGCCGCTGACCTTGATGTTCCCTTGATCTCCGAGCAACCCAACGCGGAGTATCTCTTCTACATCGGGTGCGTCGCATCCTTCACCTCACGCATGAAGAGCGTCATGACCGCAATCATTGAAGCGCTTCGCAAGGCGTCCATCTCATACGCAATCCTGGGAAAAGAGGAGCAGTGCTGTGGAGACCCGTTGCGCAGGCTCGGCAACGAGTATGTATTTGACAAGCTTGCACGCGGCAATGTTGCGCTCTTCAAAAAGTACGGCGTCAAGAAAATGCTCACCTTGTGTCCCCACTGCTACAGCACCTTCAAACACGATTACAAAGACTTCGGTGCCCGGTTCGAGGTGATACACCACACGGAACTTCTGAGCGCACTATTGAAAGCAGGGAAGCTTCAGCCGGCAAACGGCCTCCAGCATGAACGTATAGTCTTTCACGATTCCTGCTATCTCGGAAGGTATAATGACGTGTACGAGGAGCCCAGAGCCATCATCCGGCAGGCAACAGGGTCATCTCCTCTGGAGATGGAGAAGAGGCGGCGCGAGAGCTTCTGTTGCGGTGCCGGTGGCGGACGGATGTGGATGGAAGAGTCGACCGGCACAAGGATTAACGCCGACCGCACCAGACAGGCTTTGCGCCAGGACCCCACGGTCATTGCCACCTGCTGTCCTTACTGTCTTACGATGTTTGAAGATGGGATAAAGGATGAAAAGACGGAAGGGAAGGTGAGGGTTCTCGACGTCTCGGAAATTCTCGGCGGTTCATTTACGCAGAAAACAGACTAAACCGCTGATAGCGCTAGTGCCTACTTGTCAAAGTTAGTAGCCACGCTGTCACCCTTCGCGTCATTCCGGCGAACGCCGGAATCCAGATTCTGCAAGGATTTCTGGACCCCGGTTTTCACCGGGGTGACGACATGAGGGTACGCGTACTTTTGCAAGCTGGTACTAGCGAAGCATCCTGGAAGGACGGCTGCCTGACTACTTGCGTAATATCGCGATCGGCGTCATCATCGCTTGATAGACGATCTTCTCTTTGACGGCAGAGATAGCTATCTTCTTCTCCTCACAGCTATGCAGATAGCCAAATAGCTCCGCCTTTTCCTCAAACATCCGGCCTTCGATGATGAATGGCCTGTAGATGGAAGACATATACTGGTTAAGCAACGTCAGGGTGCACTTTATATCGTTCTGGATAAATTCCAGCACCAGGGTTGTGGTCCTCCCTTCGCAACGAAGCCCGCTCGGCAATACGTAGAGTGTATTTCTTAAGACACCCTCCATCCAGACCCTCTGCTTCTGCGCGGATTTGAGCACCGGAGGGTCTGCCACGCGGAGATAGGCCATCTTGAGGCCAGGGAGCATGGCTCGCAGTAAATGGCTGTCGCTTACCTCAAAGGTCTGCGAAGACGCTGACCCCATACCCATTGAGGGTAAGAAACTCGACTTGTACTCGCCGCCGACATTCTGCACCTCCATTTTCGGACGCTCATTCAGCCCTGTGAGACCGTGGTACGTTGCCGCCAGCTGCTCTGCGTCAAGATAGACGATGCTCTCGAAAAAATCACTGGTCTGCTCTGACACCGTTCTTAAAAGGTTTTTAAAAAGCCAGTCGATATTCATAGTCTCCGCTCTTTACAAACATATTGTAGTAAAGGAATCCGTTGTAAACGTTATTTGACCGCAGGATGCTGCTCTAATCAATCAGCCAAATGGTCATATTTTTTGTACAGAAGGGCTTAGGAGCTTAGTTCATACCTTCCTAGAACCACCTGCCTACATCTTTCTTTCCGAGTGCCGTTCGGTTCACTTCCTCCCGAAGGGCATGATGTATATGGGCTGTTCCTTCTCCGGAAGAATGAGGGCGCGTTTCACGTCTTCGGGCTTGAATCCTGCGATAGAGACGGTACCCAGCTTCAGGGCGGCTGCCTCCAGGTAAACGTTTTCCGCGGCATGGCCCGCCTCCAGGTAGATCCAGGAAGGATTTGCCGTGGAGCGCTCCTGAGCACCGGCGATAATCAGCAGAGCAGGGGCGCTTTTGATGGCCAGCTGAGCAGCAGCCTTGAAGAGATCACCCTTTTTGTCGCCTTCCGCCACTTTGATCAGTTCGTGCCCTTTGGGCTGATACCGGTAGAAGCCGGCGGGCAAGCCGGTTACGTTTTCTGCGATGAGATAGACCTCGATCAGGAACATGCCTCTCGGCGAAGGCGCTGTGCGAAAGCCCTTGGCGGGATCAGTCACGCCCTGGGCTGCCCAGAGGATCTGCGATACTTCAGCCAGAGAAAGGGCTTCAGGCTTGTAAGCCCTGACCGAGCGCCTTTCCGACAGCGCCTTCTCGACGGACAGAGTCCCATCTAGAATGGGCGGAGGTAGTTTGATGCTTACCCCGGTCGCAACTTTCTCCTGGGCGTTGGCGTCAGTGCCACCTATATACCAGCAACAGAGCAGCAGCATCGTCGTCACGAACGGAACAACTATTTTCAACCAGCCTCTTTTCACGGGGACCCCCTTGATTTTTCTTCATTGACTCTTTATCTTTCTTTATGCACTGTGCCTCATCGACTTTATGCACGGTGTCTCATCTATGTCAACAGCAAAGTGGACTTTGACACGCGAATATATGTTGATCGGAAGTCTTGATAATGCTATAAGAGGGTGAATGTGGCCCGCGCTCGGTGCATTCAAAAAACCATTAATGAGAGGTGCACGGTGAAGAAAGTCTTCTATGCACTAATGCTTTCCCTCCTTTTACTCCCCTCACTCGTTCTCGGTGCTGACACACTTCCCAAAGCCTTGGACTACATCGTCTCTATGCAGGAACCCAACGGCGCGTGGTCACGGCTCAAAGACGAATTTCCCGCGGAGACGGAGCCAACGAGTTGGGCGGTCAAAGTGCTTGCCATGAATGGCCTGGAAAAAGAAAGGGTTGAAAAGGGAACTGCCTTCATCTTGAAGGATCAGAAGCCCGGGGGGGACTGGAACAACAACACAGCCCACACCGCCTTCGCGCTACTGGCGTTGAGCCAGGTGAAAAAGGGGCAAGCCCCGTGCATGAACGCCGTAGACTACTTGCGCAAGGTGCAGGACGCAGCAGGCGGCTTCAAGCGCATCGGCACCGAAGGCCCGCCGCTTACCATATACACATCCGTCGTCCTTTGCGCCCTTGCTGAGTTACGCTACCCTAAGGAGGATGCCACGGTGAAGAAAGCCCTGGAATGGCTGACGGGCTGCCAGAATCCGGATGGCGGCTACGGCATGCCCAAGGGCTCTCCGTCCATGGCTGCAAGTACTGGCTGGGCCATACGGGCCCTGCTTGCGTACGAAGCTGATCCGGCATCTGCGTCCATAAAGAACGCGGTAGCGTGGCTGCTCACGGTTCAAAAACCTTCGGGTGGCTTTTCAATGGTGTCATCCGCACCGGAAGACCCTGAGGTGACAGCATACGCGATCATGGCCCTCGCCAAATTTCCGGACAAAAAAGACGCCGTGGCGAAAGCCGCGGATTACCTGGGCAAAGTACAATTGCCCGACGGCGGGTATATCAGCGACTCGCCGCAGCAGTTCGATAAAAAAGCCAAGAAGAATACCCAGACCACCTGCTTCGTGGCCTGGGCCCTGTCAGAGGCTAAATAGAGCGTTAGGGATGGCAAAAGGAAAACCGTTCGACCCTTTTGAGGACCTGAAAAAACTGGCCGGCCGCATGGAACAGGACTTCTTTGAACTTGTTACGGGCAGCTTACATGTCCCGGCCGTCATGAGCGGCAAATGGAAGCCCCCTCTGGATATATATGAACTCCAGGATGAGATCATCATCAAACTGGAACTCGCCGGCGTAAAGAGGAAGGAGATCAACATCATCCAGGAGGGGAACCGGATCCGTATCTCCGGCAGGCGAAAGATGGAAGACCGGGAACAGATACACACGTATCACCAAATGGAGATCAACTACGGAGAATTCGAGAGAATAATCATCGTATCTGAAACGGTCAGGATCGAAGAAGTAAAGGCATCTTACAAGGATGGCTTTCTGACGATACGCGCGCGGAAGAAACCGGTAGAGGCCGTCCGCGGCCTGGCTGAAAGGTGAGTGAGATGCAGAAGGAGCCTAAAGAGAAAGACCCTGAAATCCCAGCGGAACTCCCCGTCCTGACCACGACGGAAACCATCGTTTATCCCTATACGGTTGTTCCCCTGGCGGTGTCTGAGAAGTCCTTTTCCCTCGCGGTTGACGAAGCTATGTCGAAAGACCGCATGATCGGTATATTCGGCGCCGTCCTCAAAGACGAAACGTCACCCGAAGAAACGATCTTCCCCGTCGGAGCTGCGGCTGTTATTCACAAGCTCCTCAAACTCCCCGATGGCAGCATCCGCATCATTGTTCAGGGACTGGCAAAGATCAAGCAGATTGCTCTCGCCCAGAAGGAACCGTTTCCCCGGGCTACCGTTGAAGTGCTTCAGGAGAATGAAGACCTCACCAAGAACGTGGAAGCGCTCATGCGAACGGTAAGCAACCAGTACCAGAAGATTCTTAACCTCACTCAAGCCCCTGACGAGTTGAAAATAGCAGCCTCAAACATCGACGAACCGATCAAATTCGCCTATTTTGTCGCTACCATGCTGAAGTTGAATCTTGCAGAAAAGCAGGAAATACTTGAGCTTGACAGCGTTGAAGACAAGCTGCGAAGGCTCTCATTCTTTCTAGGCAGGGAGCTGGAGCTTCTTGAACTCTCCGGTAAGATTCAATCGGAGGTCCAGAAAGAAATAGGGAAGCTGCAAAAGGAACACTACTTAAGGGAACAGCTTAATGCCATCAGGAAGGAACTGGGTGAGGAGAGCGAAGCGGTTGTCGAGCTGGGTAAGATCAGGGCGAAAATGGAGGGGAGGAAGTACCCCGAGTATGTTTTAGAGGAAATCGAGAAGGAGATCTCCCGCTTCAGCATGCTCAACACATCCTCGGCGGAATATAGTGTCATCAGGACCTACCTTGACTGGCTCATAGAGATCCCCTGGGAGATACACCAGGAATCGGAACTGGACATCAAAAAGGCACGGCAGATACTGGATGAAGACCATTACGATCTCAAAGACGTGAAAGAACGCATCATCGAATACCTCGCTATACTCAAGATAAAGCCTGACATCAAGGCGCCCCTTCTCTGCTTTGCGGGACCGCCCGGGGTTGGGAAGACGTCACTGGGAAAATCGATAGCGCGGGCCATGGGAAAGAAGTTTTTCCGCATATCGCTCGGCGGCATCAGGGATGAGGCGGAAATCCGCGGTCACAGAAGGACCTACGTCGGGGCAATGCCGGGCAGGATCATTCAAGGCATCCGGCGGGCCGGCAGCAATAATCCCGTATTCATGCTCGACGAGATTGATAAGGTGGGCACCGATTTCAGGGGTGATCCGTCCAGTGCCCTTCTGGAAGTGCTCGACCCGGAGCAGAACTCATCCTTCAGCGATCATTACCTGGAGCTGCCTTTTGACCTCTCAAAGGTGACGTTCATCACCACCGCAAATGTCATCGACACCATCCAGCCGGCCCTGCGGGACAGGATGGAGATTATCAGGCTATCGGGTTACACGAGCGGGGAAAAACTGCGCATAGCGAAGGAATATCTGATCCCGAGGCAGCTTGCGGAACACGGGGTCGATGCAAGCACACTCGAATTCGAGGAGAGTGCCCTGCTCTATCTCGTAGACCATTACACGCGGGAAGCAGGCGTACGCTCGCTGGAAAGGCAGATCGCCAAGATCATCCGCAAAGTTGCCGTTGCGCGTCTGCAGACAAAAAAGGCCGGGAAGAAGATCACGCGCGCAAACATCCGTGACTACCTCGGCCCCGAGGCTGTCTTCCCGGAGGCTGCGCTCCGCGCGTCACGTCCCGGTGTTGCTACAGGGTTGGCATGGACCGAGGCCGGAGGGGACATACTTTTCATCGAGGCCGCGGTAATGCCCGGAAAGCAAGGGCTCATGCTCACCGGTAATCTGGGCGAGGTGATGCAGGAATCGGCACGGGCGGCCCTCAGTTACATCAGAAGCAATGCAAGAAAGCTCGACATCAAAGACGAGTTTTTTGATCGGCACGATTTTCACCTGCACGTACCTCAGGGAGCCATTCCCAAAGACGGGCCGTCGGCGGGCGTCACCATGGCAACCGCGCTCGCCTCGATCATCTTGAACAAGCGGATACGCAACGACGTAGCAATGACCGGGGAGATAACGCTCACCGGCGTCGTGCTTCCCGTAGGCGGGATAAAAGAGAAAACGCTTGCAGCGAAGCGCGCGGGGATTACAACGCTGATCGTTCCCGAGAAAAACAGGAACGACGTAGCTGAGATAGACAAGAACCTCAAAGCCGGGTTAAAATTCATTTACACTCGGGATATATCCCAGGTTTTCAAACACGCATTTACACATGGAACTAGTCCAAAACATCGCAAGAAATAAGCTGGCTCTAACCGGACTTATCCTCCTCATTCCGATGTTCCTCTGCGCCTTCCTGGCCCCGATGATCGCACCCCACAACCCTGTTGAGCCCGACCTCAAGAACGTGCTTGCCGGACCGTCCTTCTCGCACCCTTTCGGCACTGACATACTGGGCAGGGACGTATTGGCAAGGGTGATTTACGGGAGCCGTGTATCCCTTCTTGTGGGGTTTGTCTCGGTCGGCATAGCTACCCTCATCGGTCTGGTTCTGGGCGCCCTCTCCGGCTATTACGGCGGAGTCGTGGACGAGGTCATCATGAGGTTCGTCGATCTCATGATGTGCTTTCCCACTTTCTTTCTGATACTCGCGGTGATTGCCTTCCTGGAGCCGAGCATCTGGAACATCATGGTGGTGATCGGCCTCACCAGCTGGATGGGCATCTCGCGCCTTGTCAGG
Organism: Syntrophobacterales bacterium; assembly: GCA_017881765.1. GTDB lineage: Bacteria > Desulfobacterota > Syntrophorhabdia > Syntrophorhabdales > WCHB1-27 > JADGQN01. The sequence goes on from JADGQN010000073.1 coordinate 12,780, forward strand.
GCCGAATTCCTGAGCATCAAGAGCAAGGAGTTCGTGATGGCGGCAAAGGCCCAGGGACTCTCCAACCGCAAGATCATTTTTAGCCACATACTGCCAAATGCGCTCGCCCCTGTGTATGTAGTGGCGACCCTGGGAGTTGGCGGGGCGATACTGACCGAATCAGCGCTCAGTTTCCTTGGCATCGGGGTGCAGCCCCCCACAGCCAGCTGGGGAAATATCCTGGCTCAAGCAAAGGATAATATTGAGATCGCTTGGTGGCTCAGCCTCTATCCGGGCATAGCCATTTTCCTTACGGTGATGGGTTACAACCTGCTCGGAGAGGGATTAAGCGACCTACTCGATCCGCGAAGAAGGTACGCAAACAAATAAGACCAATTCGCCTTCAAGCGTATACCTTCCGGGTACCCGCTTGCGGGTGTTGCGCCCTGCCTCACTCCGACGTACTTGAAGTACGCCTCCGTTCGTCACGGCTTGAGCGCCCGGGGTGCCCGGCCGCAGGCTGGGTCGTCCATCTTGAATCTGAATTGGTCTAATCAGTTTACGTGCCATCATTCCGGACAAAGCCGGAATCCAGGTTCTAGAGAATTTTTGATCCTCGTGCCCCTTGACTTGTGACCCTTGCCCCCATCAGTCTATCTTATAGACCTTAACGTCCTGTTGCTCCTGCTTCTGCAGCTTAGGGGCATTACCCGTTTGTACGGGTGGAGTTCCCTGAGCAGCCTTTGGGGCATCTGGAGCGTTAACTGACGGCTTCTCGTCCGCCGCCGCAGCTTGTTTCGGCCTTACTCTGGACCTGTCCTTCTGCGATCTCAGCGCCTCAAGCTCCTCTTCCAGCTGGGTAAGCTCGACAACTCTCTGCTCATACTGCAAGGAGAGTGTTCCGTTTTCATCCGAGATACGCTGCCTCTCCTCCTCCAGCTTGCTCGTTTTTTCCTGGAGAAGTTCGAGCCGCGTCCTGAAGTCTGCAACATCATGCGCGGCAGTCGTCAGTCGTGTCTGTGAATCGACCCAGAGGCCTGTCGTAAGGATCGATAGGAACGCGAGCACTGCCATTGCTACGATGAGCAGTCTGGGACCTCTTCGGCTTTTAGGTTTTTCGGGAGCATCGACCATGCGCTGGGGTTCTTCCCCTTCCCTGGCCTCGGTCTCTTTGGCGGCGACTTTGAGCCGCTCCCAAGCCTCTGTATAAATCCTGGGTCCGGGCATGCACCCCTCCTACACCTTCTGAGGATCCCTGCAATTCCTGTTCCATATCGGGAACGGAGTTCTGTTATAGGCTTGCCGCGTGTACCGTCATTCCGGCGGATGCCGGAATCCAGAAACCGGACTGGATGCCGGATCAGGTCCGGCATGATGCAGAATGCTCCGCTGCTTGCCGCGGGTTGTTTATCTTTGGACATTGGACACTATTTGGAATTTCGATAGCGAAGCATCCTGTAAAGATTTGGAATTTGAGTGGCTGGTCGAGACTCCGAGCCGATGGAGCACTATACTTGCGGAGGGGCCAGTTTGTGGGGTATATGTCCGATATCCGCCAGGTGCAGTCAAAAATGGTATAGTCAACCACTAATCAGTTAGTAATTATCTTCATCAATAAATTGTTCCCGCCCTGAAAGCATGAAACTCGCGATCCCGATGAGAAACAGGAAAGGCAGAACGCCGAGCCACACACCCACCCTTCCCTTGGCCCCGG
>JADGQN010000375.1 GCA_017881765.1 Syntrophobacterales bacterium
GCTTTGCAGGTGAAGTAAAGTGTGGACTGCTTCCTGGAAGTGTGATCGTAGGGCTTCTCACTCTGATACCACCTTTCAGGTGGCAATGGTACAGCGCCGGTGAAGAAAAGCCAGATCCTTGCGTTCGAACGCCTGGCCTTGGGTATTTCATGAACAGGAAAGCAGATGGCCCCATAGGGCCGGCGGGAGCCATGGTTGTCTTGTTCCCGAAAGCCGACACGTGGATCGGTCAACAAGCTGAGGTTCTTACAATGCTGCCTGTAGCCGGAAAATTCTGTCAGAATCCACGTTGCAGAATTGATTGCGGCGTTGCTGCGCAGTCCTCGTCTACCTTCAAGCAATAGCCGTAACTTCCTCTAATTTAATTGTATGTTTATTGTAAATTAATTGTAATACATCAAAATGATGCGGCCGATGGCAATTCTATTCAGCCGGCGCCGAGAAGTTATCCAGGGAAGGAGCAGAAACCTAGGACCTTCGTATCTGAAATCGATATCCCACGCTAGCTGCATGCCCGCGATTACCAGACGTCTGTGCTCGAATCGAGCCCGCCAGTATCGCGAAACGCATAGCCGCAGATTGGTCTGGACGTGCCTACCTTGAGAGCAAAGAACCTCGACAGAGGAGCAGTCCCGCTCTAGGTTTTCACGACCACCACCTGTTATATAAGATAGTTTCAGATTCAATCCTGCAAATGTGGTAGCCGCTTGCTGTCATATGTTGCACTATAAATCTATAATACATGTAACAAAATGAAATAATTAGCTAATTTATACGGCATGCCGTATGCTCATGCCATATCAGTGAGAAAGGCATCAGGGAAAGTCCAGAAAAGCCTCGGGGCGGAAACTGTGAGGAAAGCCAACTGGAGAGCAACCGTAACCGTGCAACTCTTGCGGAGAGGTTACAGGCTGATTAACGCGGAGCCAGGAAACAGAAAGGACCGGAATTACTTTACGCAATATTCCATACAAGGACCTCATCCCGAAAGAGAGAGCGATGCTTTACACAACGCGTTCTAAATTCATTAGCAGTTTGCTTCTGGTAGCCCTGCTCGTGGGCCTCGTCTCCATCTATACCGGAAGACAACTCCTCTATAAAACCGTGCTAAGAGAGGCTGAAAGCAGGATAAGTCTGGATTTGAACGCGGCGCGCAGAATCTATCAAGGCAAGACCGACACCGTCTCGACGGCGCTCAGCATCGCCTCGTTGGACGGAGAATTCCGGGGCTCAATTCTTGAGAAAGAGTCTGAAAAGCTCACGCGGAAACTGAGAGTCATTGCCCGGAAGACGGGGCTCGACTTCGCAGGGGTCGCTTCCGCTGATGGGGTGGTCATCAGCAGGATAGGACCGATCGGTCCTGCAGCGCGGGTCAACCGATCAGCGTCTAACAATCCCTTGGTCCGGTATGTTATCCGACACGGGTCTAACATAGCCGGCACGGTTGTGCTCGACCGCTCCTTTCTCATGTCCGAGAACCCTACCCTCGCCGAGCAGGCTCGCATCGAGCTGATTCCCACCACTATGGCAGCCCCCCGTGAGGAAGCCCGTCCCCTGGCCCCATCATCATCGTCAAGGAAGGTGACAAGAAAAAATTCGTCAAGCGGGTTGCTCACATTGAGGTTTCCCTCGGCGTCAGTCTGGGCCAAGAACTTTAACAATCTTTCGTTCGATTGAGCTCTTTGCCCTGCCGGTCCCCCCCCAGACTAGATGACCTGATCTGAGAGAACGCGGCGCATAAGGTCAAGGCGGACGTCTGCGGCACAGACATCACCGCTTTCGTAACCTGTCTGCTATATGTCTACCATATGTGACAGATTTGGCGATTTCCGTCATATGTAAAAGCTTATCACTGTTGTATGTGACGGAATAGAACCACTGCGTTTTTAACACATCGAAATTATTGGAGATGAAGTTTGGCGAGGCGCATGCAATGGGGTGTCTATAGCGGACGACAGGGGTCCGAGATACTGCCAAGCAACCATGATAAGGAAGTGTATGGTTTACATCCGCGGTTTCTGAAAAAGCGGCATTGAGACGACGAGGCTGGCGAGCCCCGTCGAATCTCTCGGCACGATGAAAAGCGTCAGCCTTGTGAGCACGGTCGTCCTCTTATCACACGGCCGATAGGTAATGGTTGCCCGGCAGAAGTATGGAGACTCGGGAAAGGGAGGCAGTATGGAATATCTACTTGGCAAAGTTCTGAAGAAGGCAACCAGGGTACTCAATGTCATAGGCGGCGCGGCTCTCACATTCATGATGCTTTTGACCACGGCCGACGTACTGATGCGTGCCGGGGGCCGTCCTATTATCGGCACGTACGAAATCGTCGCTTTATGTCTGGCGCTGGTCATCGGCTTCACCATGCCGGGAGTTTCGTTGGACCGGAAACACGTTTATATGGAGTTTCTCGTCGATAAGCTCTCCCCCACGCGTAAGGCCATGCTCAATACACTGACCCGGTTGATGGCCATTCTTCTCTTCGTGCTCATAGGATATAACCTCTTCACCATCGCAAATGAATTCCATATATCGGGCGAAGTTTCCCCGACCATACAGATACCCTTCTATCCCGTCGCTTACGGAGTCGGGGTCTGTTGCTTCATACAGTGTCTTGTTTTCGTCTTTCATATCGTTGAAATCTGGAGGGGTCGCTATGAATGAAATTACCATAGGAATTGTCGGCCTCGGCCTCTTGTTGCTTCTCTTCGCCACGGGTCTTGAACTGGGTTTCGCCATGGCACTGGTCGGCTTCGCCGGTTTCGCCTTTCTCAAAGGCGTCCCTACTGCCATGAATCTCCTGGGTAGAGACGTGTTTGACGTGATAACCAACTATGGATATACCGTCTTTCCTCTCTTTCTTCTGATGGGCCAGATCGGGCTGAATGCCGGTATAGCAGTAAGGCTCTACGGGGCCGCGCACAAGTTCGTCGGCCATATTCCGGGAGGGCTGGCCATGGCGACCGTCATGGGCGCCACCGGTTTTAAGGCTATTTGCGGTTCATCGGCGGCCACCTCCGCGACGTTTGCCAGCGTGGCAATTCCGGAAATGGACCGGTATGGGTACGACAGGAGACTGTCGACAGGCATTGTCGCCACCGTCGGAACTTTGGGGGTGATCATACCGCCGAGCGTGGTCCTCATCATCTATGGCATACTTACCGAACAGTCGATAGGCCAACTCTTCCTTGCCGGTATCATACCGGGGCTTATCATCGCACTCTTCTTCATAGCGATCATCTATGGATGGGCAAAGATCAATCCACGCATTGCCCCGCGTTCCGAGCGTTCAACCTGGGGCGCGCGCGTTCGTTCCCTGCCGGAGGTGCTATGGATACTTCTGGTTTTTCTCGTGGTAGTCGGCGGGATCATGGAGGGCTTCTTCACCCCCTCGGAGGCCGGGGCCATTGGTACATTCGCCTTACTCCTGCTTTCCGTGGCCAAACGCGACCTCAATTTCAAGAAATATGTCAGGTCCGTCTTTGAATCTCTGGGTACGGCCGGGATGTTGCTCATGCTCATCGCAGGTTCAGCCATTCTCGGACATTTCATAGCCATAACAGGTATCCCGCAGAAGGTCGCGGACTGGATCGTAGTTCTCCCCCTCAACCGCTACATCATCATCATCATGATCTGCATCGTCTACGAGATCGGCGGCTCCTTCATCGACGATCTTGCGTTCATGATACTCGCCACGCCGATTTTCTACCCCGCGGTCCTGAAGCTCGGGTTTGATCCGATCTGGTTCGGTATTACCATCGGCGTTGTCGTGATGATCGGCGTGGTCATCCCCCCGGTGGCCATCTGCGTATTCGTGGTGAAAAATATCACGAAGGAGCCGATCGGGCGGATATATAAAGGCGTCATGCCGTTCCTGCTTTCCCTGGTGGTGGTCTGGGGCATGATGCTCGCGATTCCGCAACTCGCCACCTGGTTACCCAGTGTATTTTTCAAATGAGAAACAGAAATAGGAATAGACATAATAACTGCTGCATAGGAGGTAGGATCATGAAAAAAAGGATAGCGTTACTCGTTCTTGCCGTTTCACTTCTGTTGTCCACGACATACTCTTTTGCCGCTGCGGAGCCTATCAAGCTCCAGTTTGCGGGCTACCATCCGCCCACACATATGGTCTCCACGCTGATGGCCAAATACGCTGACGAAGTAAACAAGAAGCTCAAGGGAAAAGTGGAAGTAAGCACATTCCCCGGCGGCACGCTCCTCTCGGCAACAAAGATGGCCGCCGGCGTCTCGAGCGGTATCGCGGATATCGGCTTTTCACATTGCTCCTATTCCCGGGGTCGCTTCCCTGTCATGGAAATAATGGAACTGCCACTCGGCCTGCCGAGCAGCTGGATAGCCACGCACGTGGCCAACGACTTCTACGCCAAGTTCAAACCGAAGGAATGGGACAACTACCACGTCCTCCTCTTCACCACAAGCCCTATAAACGTTATCCAGACGGTGAGCAAACCTGTCAAAAGCCTGGAAGATCTCAAAGGGATGAAGATCAGGGGGACCGGCAGGAGCGGTGACATCGTGAAGGCCCTCGGAGCAGTGCCCATGCCCATCGAGACACCCGACCTGTACGAAGCAATCAGGAGGGGCGTCGTGGACGGGGCCTACCTTACGATGGAGACATATAAGGGCTTCAAGACCGGTGAACTGCTCAAATATACGACCGAGTCCTGGAAGTTGGGGAGCGTCTACGC
>JADGQN010000376.1 GCA_017881765.1 Syntrophobacterales bacterium
TACAATCAGTAATGCTTATCATTGTGGTCAGAATCTTGTTGACATTCAAAGGGTTCTGTCCTACTTCTTGAAAAAGACAAATTGCAGGAGGTTTTTGTGAAAACCATCCTCACCACGTTTTTGGTTCTTTTGTTACTCATTCCCGTTTCAGCCATCGGGGAAATCCAGACAATTACACATACCGTCAAACAGCCCTTCGCTGGCAGCCACTCCCCCGATGATGCCAGGATTTCAGCTATGGCCAAGGCAAAACGAGAGGCACTGGAAATTACGGGTACCTATATCGAGAGCCTCACTGTGGTGAAAAACAGCCAGGTTGATAAAGACGAAATTCTTGCATTGGCTCCCAGTGTGTTGAAGGCGGAGGGACTGATAACGGAGTAGTCTGATTGCAGGGAGGATCGTATGTATTTTATTACTTTTTCCAGAAAGATAGGAACAAAAGGAACAGAAATTGCGAAGATCGTGGCGAAGGAACTGCAGTATGACTTCTATGATACAGAAGACATCGAAAAAAAAGCCGAAGAGATGGGATTTCTTGATGACATCAGAGAGGTAAACGATACGGCTCCACCTCTGTTGAAGAGGTTTTTTTCATTACGCCCTGAGATCTGCCTGAACCGCCTGAATGCCGTCATTTATGAGCTCGCGCGCCTGGGGAGTGCAGTAATTCTCGGACGGGGAGGCAATATGCTTTTTCGGTCTTTCCCGTATGCGCTTCATGTACGGGTAATCGCATCACAGGAAAAGCGTGTCCGCAATCTTGTGGAGAGGGGTTATAAGAGGGAGGCCGCCGTTATGGTCATGGAGAAGAGTGATCACGAGAGAGAAAGTTTTATCAAGTTTGCCTTCCATCGGGATTGGGACAATCCTGAACTGTATGATATTGTCCTCAATATTGACAAATTTACCGTCAATATCGCGGCTGATATGCTCTTGTGCGCAGCCAGAGCAGATGAAGTCCGAGGGCGCTCCGATGATGTGATGAACTCCTTGGATATGATGGAACTTGCAGTAAAAGTGGGGGCAGCTCTTGCAGAAGCCGGTTTTCCATCAAGTTACGTTTCCGCGTTCGTTAATGCGCCAGGAAAAGTCCGGTTAACAGGGGTTGTGCAAGTACCCCGGGATAAATCGGCCGCGGAACGGACTGCACTAAAAGTTAAAGGCGTTGAATCCGTGGAAAACAAAATTAAGATAGCCAGCAGATAGAATTCTATCCTTCAATTATTGGTGAAGGGGGCTTACATGGGAAGCCATTCAGACAGTGCAAGAGAGAGAATTATTGCTACGGCGGAACAGGTGGTTATTAAAGCAGGGGCCAGACATCTGACGTTCCGCTGAATTCAGCCGTATTTTCTTTCGATCAGTAATACCCAGTTCAAATTAGTGTATGTTGTCGGTTCCTCTATTGAGATGCGAGGTGTGTTTCTTGTCCTGGTCCGAGGCAATCTTATTGTCCGCCTCTATGACCCAGCCGCCGCCTATCGCCTTGTAAAGGTTCACCAGCGCTTGGAAGAGAACTCCTTTCGTTTGCGCCCGGGCGAGTTCCGAGTTGAAAAGGCTTCGTTCCGCATCAAGCACCTCGATATAGCTTGTGTAGCCGTTGTCAAACCGCAAACGTGCGAAGCGCGCGTACGTGCTGAGAGACTCGACCTGCCGCGTTTGAATCTCAAGCTCTTCTCTTGATCTCTTCTGGTCAATCAGGGCGTCTTCGACCTCGCGAAAAGCGATCTGGATGGATTGTTGATAACGAAGGAGAGCCTGCCGCTGCAATGCCTCCGCCGATTTGACCTGTCCCCCGATGGCGCCCCCGGTGAAAATAGGCATATTCAGCGGAACAGCCCAACTCCAGATCCTCGATGGTCCCTGGAAGAGTGTTGAGAGATCGGTGCTGGCGAATCCAAACGTGCCGGTCAGAGATATTGTCGGGAAGTATAGAGATCTCGCTACGCCGATCCTCGCATTGGCCGCGATCAGGGTCTGTTCCGCCTGACGTATGTCCGGACGTTTGGCGAGGAGCTCTGACGGCAGGCCCGCCGGTACGGCAGGAAGGACAAGGTCATCGATCTTCTTCCCCCGGGGAATAGGACCCGGATTTCGTCCGAGGAGTATGGAGAGAGCGTTTTCCTGCTGAGCTGTAGCCTTTTCGAGAAACGGGATTGTTGAGAGAGCCTGCTCGTACTCTGATTTCACCTGGCTCAATTCCAGCTCCGAGATCACGCCTCCCCGGAAGCGCAACTGGAAAAGATCGTAAGACTCTTTGCGGCTCTGGGCGGTTCGTCTGGCAATCTCAAGCTGTTTATCCAGATTGCGGAGATTTACATAGGCGCTCGCCATTGATGTGACGAGGGTGAGAATGACGCCTCTTCGAATCTCCTTCTGGCTCAGGAGATCGGCGCGGGAGGCTTCTGTCGCCCGTCTCAGCTTGCCCCAGAAGTCTATTTCCCAGTTCGCGTTGAGGAAGGCCGAATAGCTGTCAGCAGGGTTCTCAGTGGCGGATGTGAGGGGAGTCGGGCCGTTCTCAGTGACCCGGCTGCTGCCAGCGATGCCCCCTGCGCCTGCCTGTGGAAAAAGGACGGCGCGGGTTGTACTGTATCGACCGACAAACTCCTCAACTCTTGCGGTAGCGATCATGATATCCTTATTCTCTACGAGCGCCGCTTGAATAAGTTCGTTCAGGACAGGGTCGCCGAACTGCTCCCACCATACGGTATTACCGATTTCCCTGGCTTCTTTTTCTTCAAAGCGCCACGATGCGGGTGTTTCGACAGCCGGTCTCCGGTAGTCGGGACCTATCATGCAGCCGAAAAGGACCATCGTAAGGAGCGAGTAAACTACAGTTTTACGCATCCTTTTCTCCCTCACTTTCCGGCTGTTTATGTTTTTTACTCTTGCGGGAGAGAGTCATGACTACGTAGAAAGCCACGGGAATAAGAAAGATAGCGATCAGCGATGCAGTCAAAGTCCCGCCCATGACGGCGGTCCCCATGGTCTGTCTTGCAATTGCGCCTGCACCTGTGGATATGGCGAGCGGTAAAACGCCGAAGAGGAACGCAAATGACGTCATGAGAATCGGCCTGAGTCTCAGCCGGGCACCCTCAAGCGCAGCCTCGGTAATGGACATCCCCTCTTCATATTTTGCTTTCGCGAATTCGACAATAAGGATGGCGTTCTTGGCGGTAAGACCGATCAGCACAATCATACCGATCTGAGCATAGATATTGTTCACCTGGCCGCGAAGCCATATCGCCACGAAAGCGCCAAAAACAGCAACGGGCGTACTGAGGAGAACACTGACAGGCAAAGACCAGCTTTCATACAACGCCGCAAGGATGAGAAAGACACATAAGAGCGAAAATCCGAAAATGACATAGGTCGGTATCCCTTCCTGGGCTTTCTTTTCCTGGAAGCTCATGCCCATATAATCGAGACCCATCTCCTTCGGCATCGTCTGTGCAAAGACCTCTTCAAGGGCCTTCATTGCCTGGGCGGAGCTATAGCCGGGTTTAGCGATAGCGTTGATCTGCGCCGAGCGATACAGGTTATACCGCATGGTAAACTCGGGACCGGAGCGCGACTCGATCGTCGTAATCGCCGAGAGCGGTACGGGGTCACCCTTTGCATTCTGCACATAGAATTGTCCGACCTTTTCCGCCTTGTCGCGGTATTCGCCCTCCGCCTGGACATAGACTTGCCACTGGCGGCCAAAGCGATTGAAATAATTTACAAAGTATCCTCCCATAAAGGTCTGAAGCGTCTGGTAAACCTGCCTCAAATCGACGCCCTGCTTGAGCACTTTGTCCCTGTCTACATTTATGAAGACCTGAGGAACGCCGGGCAGGAAGGTCGTTGTAACGCGCTCCAGTTCGGGCCTCTGACGAGCCGCCTCAAGAAACTTGCTGACGTTCTCCGCAAGATAGGGAATATCCTTGCCGGCCCGATCCTCAAGAACCAGGGTGACGCCGCCGGCAGTGCCGATTCCGGGGATGGCCGGAGGCGAAAAGGCAAAGGCAACACCTTCGGGCAATTTGCTTAGTTCACGATTCAGATGGGCCATGATCGCCTCGTACTGCTCTTCAGGTTTTTGCCGATCTTTCCATTCTTTCAGGTTCACAAAGAAGAACCCGCTGTAAGTATTCTGGACAATGCTCAGCAGGCTCACGCCCACGACGGTCGTATAGTATTTCACCCCGGGAGCATTCTTGAGTATCTCCTCAATTTTTTTGCAGATTGCATCGGTACGCTGCAATGATGCAGCATCAGGCAGAGACAAGTTAATATACATGTATCCCTGATCCTCTTCCGGCAAGAAGCCCGAGGGAATCCCCTTGCCGATACCGGCGGAAATAATTGTGACCCCGGCAAGGAAGATGAGGCTGAGGACGCTCTTGCGAATGAGTGTGCCGGAGAAGGAAACATAACCGTTTGTGGCTCGACCGAAAGTGCGGTTGAACCGGCTGAAAAATATTCCCAGCGGTCCGTGTGACTCTGTCCTCGGCTTGAGCAGCAATACGCACAGTGCAGGACTCAGGGACAACGCATTGAATGTCGAAATGAGAACCGAGATGGCGATTGTCGCGGCAAACTGCTGGTAGAGCCTACCGGTAATTCCCGGTATGAATACCGTGGGAATAAAGACTGCCGAAAGGACGAGCGCGATGGCGATCATCGGTCCTGAAACTTCTTCCATCGTCTTCAGAGCCGCCTCTTTC
>JADGQN010000377.1 GCA_017881765.1 Syntrophobacterales bacterium
CCCGATCTCCTCATCGGTACAGGACACATCATCGTGTCGGTCGAGAACGAGCAAGTGTTGCATCTATATAAAATGCACCACGGTCATGGCGCACTTACGGGATGAAATCTGTAGTACAGAGAGTAACACGGCGGAGGGGTAGTTGTCCGGTGGCCCCTCCGCCGATTTGAATCAAGCCGAGAAGGTATATCGTGTGCCGACGGTATTAAGAATAAATTCTTTGGGCATCTCCTTGCTGAAGGCTACGACCGCTTCAAATCCAGTGCAATGGGTTGGTACGACGTAATCCGGCTTTATAGCCTTGATATCTGCCACCGTATTCTGAATGATCTCGGGCTTTGCGTTGATGAGATGAAATCCCCCCATTACCGCATGGATCTTGTTCATACCGGCAACTTTTTGCGATTGCCTAATCGTATTGACTATGCCTGCATGGGCGCAACCGGATAGAACGACCAGTCCTTTTCCTTTCACGGAGAAGAAAAGAGCCTGCTCGCCCCGAAAATCATCAGGCTCAGGCTTTTCGCCACGCTTGATGAGCAGAGTCGGCGGCACCTTTTCGTATGTCGTGACCCGCTCAATATTCCCGGTAAAGTACGCACCCGGGATAATCTCCACCGAGCTTTTTACCTCCACAACCTTTAGCCCAAGAGCTTCAATGTCCTCCTTCCGGAGTTGTCCGAGATCTGCGAATTCAGTAGTTCCGGGCCGGAGCGAGTATCTACGGGCGAATGCCTCCTCTCCCACGTAGAATGGCGTCCCTCCAGCTATCCGTGACTGATTCTGCTTCAGGATACTGACTGCAGCCACATCGTGATCCCAATGGCCGTGGCTAAGGCTGAAGGCATTTGTCTTCCCGAGGTCAAGCCCCAGAAGCGTTATGTTGTTCGTCACCCCTATCGGGTCGAGTCCGTAATCGAACATACAAGTGCTTGTCTTCCCGTTGACGACCGTCTCCACGTAATAAGAGAGGCCGTGTTCGGCGTGGATCGACTTGCCAGGCATCGCTCGGAACCGCTTCGTGATTTTGGGTTCCGATATATTCACATCATAGTAATTGTCACTCACCACCCATACGGTTACTTTGTCGACCTCGTTTACCGTTGTTGTCCCCTGTGCCTTCGCGCCTGCTATAGGTCCCTCTCCTGCAACGAGGAGGGCACCTGCTGCCATGGAAAACTTCAGAAACTCTCTCCGACCCATTTCATCTTTCATACGCTACCTCCTTGCGTGTCTATGAATTAATGCAAAAGCGCCACCGATGTTATTGGTTTCGATCCCTATTTCGCCTGTTCGAATGTTGGGCACCTTCTGGAAACTCCTTTTCATAGCTTTCTGCCGTTGAGCACCGTATAGCAATAATAGAGGGGCCCACTACCTACTCAACTTTCTCCCATACCAGTTGGGGAATGACCTTTTTGGAGGGATCTCGGGGAAAAGGAAAAGGGTCGGCCGTGATCGTGAGTCGATTGCCCGACAGTTCCCAGTTACGGGTCTGATCTGTTCCATTCCATTGTTCGACCCAGGAAGCGTCCACTCTTATTATGAGTTTTTTCCCCGCAACGCGATACACGCCTGACCAAGCTGTCAGCGTGTCGAAGAGGGCGGCCTTATCGGCCTCGGAGGTACCGAATTTTCTGTTTTGTGCCGTAAAGAAAAAAACTATGCGGGTTGGTGTCACTACAAGGTAACCCTTTGGAGCCTTACCCATGTTTTCAGTTAACGTGCCGTCTATGTTCAGCACACTGGAAACCATTTTGTAGGTTCCGACCAGCGATTGCTGCCCAAAGCTCGGGGACGCAACTAGTAGCACCAGGATAAGAGCACAGATCAACCGAACCATACGCACCTCCTCGGGTACTGCGCGCTAGGTGATATCGGACGCCGCTACGCGCAGCATGACGCTCGACGCGCAATCCAGGTGATTGCAAGATATCTCCGATCTTACGCTCTCGTCGGACCATCACCTCCTTCGTCGGCCCTACCTACCTGGCATGATCACTCTCGGTCACGCCGGGATGTGCCTCGTGCCAGTGGTGTTCAAGATAAACTGATCGGGCATTTTGCTGACCAACCACATTGTGGTAGTTACTGAGTATGGCCCCTAATTACCTTCCTGTCAAGAGAATTCTGTACATAATTATGTACAGGTTCCTACAGTGTGGTATGATGGGAAAAAAGAGAAAGGAGTGTGTTCTCAGCTGAAAAAAGAGGAGTTTTCAAGGATTCGTCGGTATTTAAGAAAGACGCAAAGCCAGCTGGCGCAGTTATTGGGTGTTTCTTATAAAGCCATACAAAGCTTTGAACAGGGGTGGAGGAACATCCCGGTGCATACGGAACGTCAGGTGCTCTTTCTCGTGGCCTTAAAGAAGGCATCTCCCAAGAAGGACAGACCCTGTTGGGTGGTACGGAAGTGTCCGATGGAGACTAAGCGAAATTGCCCTGCATGGGAACTGCAAGCTGGTTATCTTTGCTGGTTTATTAATGGAACGATCTGCCAGGGCCAGGTTCAATCCAGCTGGAGAAAGAAGATGGAACTATGCCGGCAATGCAAGGTGTTCCAAACGATGTTGCCCCCGTTAAAATAAAAGGTTATAGGCCCTAATCTCTTTGGCTCCGTGTCTGTCCTACCACTGAAGAGAACATCTCAAGAGGAGCATCCTTGAGCTGTTCATTTCAGGTCGTAATGTGTAACGCGTCGCGGGACCGAGAGATTCACACTTTCAGCAAGCAAGGCAGGACCGTATACGGTTCCTCAACTATCCCGTTCGCTATCGAGATCCTGCATCGACCGGGGCGCATACCGTTCGCCGGCCACTGCCCCGGATGGCACCGCCGCCTCGATGCGGGCAAGATCGGCCGTTGTCAGCGTAATAGCGGCGGCACCCAGAGCCTCTGAAAGACTCATCCGCCTGCGCGCTCCGACGAGAGGAACGATGTCATTACCCTGCGCTGCGACCCAGGCGATGGCGAGCTGCGCCATCGTAACACCTTTCCCATCGGCTACCGACCGGAGTGATTCGACGAGACCGAGATTGTGCTCCAGGTTGGGTGACATGAAGCGAGGGAACCGTTGCCGCGGATCCCCGGCGCTCTGCCCCCCGTCCCAGTGGCCGCTGATAAGACCGCGCGACAACACACCATAGGCAGTTATTCCTATCCCCAGGTCGCGGCATGTCGGAAGTATACGTGCCTCAATGCCCCGTGAGATAAGGGAGTACTCTATTTGAAGATCGCAGATAGGGTGCACGAAGGCGGCCTTGCGGATCGTCTCGACGCCGACCTCTGACAGACCGATGTGGCGAACGTAACCGGCCTTCACCATTTCTGCTATGGCGCCTACCGTATCCTCTATCGGTACGGCTTTATCAAGACGGGCGGGCCGATAAATGTCTACATAATCTACGCCGAGTCTCTTCAGTGAATAGGCGAGAAAGTTCTTGACCGCTTGCGGTCTGCAGTCATAGCCGCTCCAGCCGCTTGAAGGGTCCCGGAGCGCGCCGAACTTCACGCTCAGTACCAGGTCCTCCCGGCGCACGCCGCGCAATGCTTCACGGATCAGCAACTCGTTGTGCCCCATGCCGTAAAAATCACCTGTATCGAGCAGAGTGATACCCGCGTCGAGAGCGGCCCTGATGGTCGCGATACTCTCCGCTTCATCGGCGGGGCCGTAGAGGCCGGACATGGCCATGCAGCCCAGACCGATCGCGGACACCCGCGGTCCGTGCAAACCCAGTAATCTAGTATTCATCAAGGACCTCCCTTAAAATACTGTTTTATTCAATGTTCGTCCGCTCCGGCTTTGCTTCGGCCCCTGGTCTTCATCCCCAATTTTCCGCTACATCTTTTCCCTGTTGCCGAAATGGTTATGAGAGGTGAAATCCTCAAGGTCGCGGCGCACCCTCAGTTGCGCTGGAGGCGTCACGGGATAACCTAAGCGGCAGGCGAACGCAATTTTCAGCGCTACTGGAATGTCGAGGAGCCCTTTCACTTCCTTTTCTACCTCATCTCCAGATAGAGCGCTGACCACGTGGAAAGCGATCCCGAGGGAAGCAGCCATGAGCCACATATTTTCCATGGCACAACCGAGGCTGATGATACCCAGGAAATCCCCCTCTGAGGCGGGCGCTCTCCTAGCCGGATCATACAGCACGATGAGTAAAACGGGACTTGATTTGATGGCCCTGCCGACAAACGAGTTTTCCTGTTCTCCGGTAACCTCACCCCGCGCTGCGGCCGGCGTCGTCAACGCAGGCGGGAAATGGGAGGCGGGCAGTCCGACTTTTTTTCGCAACAGCTCCTCTTCTGAAAAGGATAACTGCTGATAATTCTCCCTGATGAAGGTGGTCGATAGGGGGTACGTAAGGTTCCCTATAGCTTCTATCACTGTCGTATCATCAACGATGACGATTTCGAAATTCTGCATGTTGTGTGCGGTCGGCGCCCATCGGGCGGCTTCAAGAATCTTTCGAAGATCCTGCCTTGCTACACGGTGTTTAGGATCGTACAATCCCCGTGCCGACTGCCTTTCCTGAATAACGCTAAGGATGTCCTGCATCATAGCCTCCCGATGTTAGATAGGATTCGTGCTGAGGTACGTGTACAGAGATGCGCCCTCCTTCAGCTTTCTCTCGCCGCCTCCACCTCATGTCTCACCATGTCGACCCGGAAGAATCCC
>JADGQN010000378.1 GCA_017881765.1 Syntrophobacterales bacterium
TTAGGCAAATTCAGATCGGGGAAAAAGGATGTATCGAAACAACACGATGCCTATCTCGCTGAGGCGTGGAGCAAATGAGCTTATTCGTTGACACATCGGCGTTCTACGCACTCCTTGATGGAGACGACGCAAATCATGGAAAGTCTGCCAGTGCGTGGCGAGAGATGATGGCATCCGACCAAAGTGTGGTAACGACGAACTATGTGCTTGTAGAGACGTTCGCCCTCATTCAGAGCAGACTTGGCCTTGAGGCGGTGCGGGAGTTTCAGGAGGACATTGTTCCCGTTCTCGACGTTGAATTTGTTACTCTTGAAACGCATCGATTGGGCATCGCTGCCTCACTTGCAGCCTCAAGAAGAAGCCTCAGCCTCGTCGACTGCGTCAGCTTCGAGGTGATGCGTGAGTTGGGAATGAAATCGGTCTTTACGTTTGATGGTCATTTTCGAGAATACGGTTTTACTGCCATACCTCGAAGGTGAATGGATAGGGGTCAGGAAGTGTTTTCAGACCTTAAAGCGCTGTTTTTGCCCGCAAAATCATAGTCCCTGTCTGCTTCCCGCAGGGTGCACACTTCGTCAAGCCCTTCAACGCTCCTTCCTCTTGCATAATAATGTCAATCTAACGTTGGCCCATGTTTGAGATTGCGATCCGTACCGTAGCCAAGGGTAGAAATAAGGTCAACGGCTCCGTCGCTGTCTCAAGAAAGCCATGGTGTCGATAAAAGTCCGCGGCTATATTGTCCTTGGCATCGACCACCAGAGCATAGGCTGCAATCTCGGAGCGAACCACACGCGTGAGCGCATCGGCCAGCAGCGCGCCACCAAACCCCTGACCCTTGAACGCCTGATCGACGGCTAGACGGCCCATCCGCACCGCAGGAACGGATGGGTAACGTGGCAGCCTCTTGATCAGTTTTGGCGGCAAGTCGCCGAGAAACACGCTTGCCGAGGCTAACGTGTAGTAACCCGCAATGCGGCCATCACTCGAGAGGGCGACAAAACACGCCGTTACCCTCCGCCGGATATCCTGTACGACTCGTTCCCTGAAGTAACGATCCAGCGATTCGGAACCGCTATCGAACGTGCTGCGATCATGAGTCTGGTCGAGTGGGACCACTTGAAACGGCTTGTCGCTCATTCAGCGGCAACCAGTTTGCGATGACGGACAAAAGCGCGCTCCAAGGCGGCGGTAGCTTTGGGTGGTGATAGCAGCGCTTGGGCGAAGTGTTGTTGATCTGCCTGCGACAGTCTCAGAACTTCCGTTTGCTCGATGGCGTTTCGGGCCGCCTCCTGAACGGCAGTGATGACAAAGTCGGTCATGGTACGGTTCTGCAGCTGAGCAGCGCGCTTGAGAGTAGCGTGTAGCTCCTTGCTGATACGCGCTTCAAGGCGCGCGGTCGACGATGTAGTGGTTGAGCGCATGATGCACCTCCTTATGACATTATACGGCAAGAAGCCGTACGTGTCAAGCAAGTAATCGGATTGGGGTCCTTACAGGATGCTTCGCTACCGCTAGAGATCAAGAAAAAGGGACCCTGCGTGCTTATTCAGGGGGTATGGGGTCAGGTCTTGAATTATAAGGTGTTACCGTGCTTATATTTATACGCTATCATCCCAAAAATAGGCATTTTCAGGGCTTAGAGGGCTGTTTTTGCCGGTAAAATCGCAGCCAGGGCCCGTTTCCCGCATAAATGACAGAGGGAAGACCGTCCATGCGGGACTGGGAAGAGGGAAGCAATGCCCGGGGGGCGTACTCCGAATATGCAACTTCGAAATCTCTGGCTCACCATCGGCTTTGGTTTAGTTATGCTGGTCATAGTTGCTTCCCTGATGCCGAATCCGCCTGACCCGGCGGAGTTTAAGGGCAGTGACAAGCTTGAGCACTTTGCTACGTATGCCTTCATGATGCTATGGTTTGCCCAAATCTACACGAGGAATCGAGTCCGGTGGCCAATAGCGCTGGCCTCCGCCCTCTGCGCTGGGAGTAACTCTGGAATACCTTTAGCGTCTCGGTGGGTACCGGACGTTTGAGTACGCCGATATGGGAGCCAATACGGTTGGGGTGTTGTGCGGCCTGCTTCTAACGCAAACTCCTTTATCGAAAAGCTTGTCCATTGTGGAAAGGTCCTTGTTTAGTTTTATCGGAGCATGTAAAGAAAGGACAGATGGGCTCCTTCCTTAACACTGGCTAGGAGAGCACCGGAGAAAGATTGATATAACCTAAAGAACGATCAACGATTCGCAGAGCTCAAACGGAAGCAGGACTGTGATAGCCGCAGCCCTGCTTTTTCTATTTTGCGAAGGCCGCTTTTTGCAGATTGCCAGATGTAACATGCAAAAGTGCTTCACAGACAAGCAGTCAAGAATGAAGAAGCGCTTAATGACCTTCAAGGCCCACTTGGAGCTAGGAAAAATGACCACGCAGCGTCAGCGGAAGAAGTTTAAGCGCCAAGCGAGAACTATCCATTACACCCGGTGACATTTCAGTTTTCCCAAGGCGGCATCACATAAGCGGTCCTCAAGAACAGCCGTCGGCTTCCACCTTAGGCGTTCGGAAATCGGGCACTACAGAACTGATCAGGTCAAATCGCGCATTCAGCACCACAAAGATCCAAGGCGTGATTCGCTTCTCTGTAACGATCCAGCAGTTCGTTCCAGTTACCCGGCAGAACTATCTTTTCGGTGATTATTCTTTTCGAGCTCCCGGTGTTGATATACGCGGAATGTTTGCCCGCGCCTCCCGCAACTACTATTTTGATCTTTGCAGGACTTGCGAATGTCGGCACCATCGGCCCCTCGGATGAAGAACCGGCAAAGTGCCGGGGCTCGGCCTGTCTTCCCAGTCTGTGTAATGTTTCGTAAGGTACTTTGCACTTCTCAAAAAGAAATTGCCGGGCATCCTCTTTTGTCCATCCGGCGTTCGCAACAGCATTCGCGTGCTCGGGACAAAGAATTAACACGGAATCATGTCCTATTATCGGGGCGACCGATAAAAGGTGAAAACGCGTTAATGTCGCTATCGTATCGGCGGCTACCGTCAATATGTCTTCGGGACTGATACCTACGTGGTCTGAAACATGCTCGGGTGAATAGGCGCCTACAACAGAGACCGTGCTCTCTTCTTTGTCGAATCCCTGTTCTACATGAAATGGCGTCCATGGGTTCTCTTCCTCATTTTCGCCAAAGCAGTAGAAGAGATTCTCGGCCATGCCCAACGTCGTCATATTGGTTATTCCGACTTTAGCACCTCCGACATTGTTGAGAGTCAAGCGTATGGCGCGACCGATTGTAACGTTGGCCTGCCAGCCGGGTCCCAGTGCTCCGGAGCGGTAATTGACGCGGATTTGCTGCCGGATCGGACCATTGATGATCAACAACGGGCTGTGCGCTCCCGTTGAAGTCTGCACACCCGAGAGATCGAACTCTTTATCGAGCATGCCTTTGACGGCGGCAATCAACACGGGCATGTATATAGGGCGGCATCCCGCCATGACGGCATTCACCGCAATTTTTTGGACAGTCACAATACCGCTCTTCGGCGGCATGATCCCCAGCACGTGATCCGGAGCCAAATCAGTGCCTTGCAACATCTCCTGCACTGCCTCTCGTGTGGGAGGGAAAATCGGAAGTCCGTCCGTCCATCCATTCGAATAGTAAAGAGAGGCTACATCAACGGCCGTTCCCTCAATCTTAAGAGAATCCTGTTTTTCCTTCTTCTTCGTAGCGGTACTTTGATGGAACCGGGTAGCTTTATCAATGATGTCTTCAATGGCAGATGCAGCCTTGTTCTTTACTTCTCTTTCAGGGATGCCGCCCAGCGGGTGCGTAACGACAATAATGGGGAGATCCGCCATTCCCAGGCCTTCGGCAGTGCTTCGTGCCAATGAAATAAGATCGCTTGTGGCTACAGTTACCGTGGGTGTTCCGAGCTTTTCGAGATTGATTGTGTCATGGATACACCACGACGTGCACGATCCTCAGTCACCTGAGGCGCCGATAATCAAATCGGCGTTTTGTGCCATGAAGTTCAGATTATCCGATGAATTGCCGAATTGGGTTCTTGTCTCCGGTTTGACTTCCCACATTCGCACGATTCTCAAAGCACTGAATCGGGCTGCAAGCTCGCGGGCAATCTCGTTCAGCAATATCTCGCCATTCGGTTTACCATTCCAAAAAAGACCTATTATTTTTCCGTTCAAATCCGGGATTCGATCGGCCACCTCAAATTGTTCAATCTCAACATCGCCAGTCGGACTTTGCAGCGTCCACACTTGTCTCTTCGTTTTCACTACAGGTTCTCCTTTCTCGAAGCTTCGCTCACAAACTTTTGCGCTCTTGGAAACTTCATCCTCATAGAACTCAGAATCGAAGCTGCTCCATGATGCGATTAGAATCTCGCTCAGGGATGACGCTCAGTCCCGCCTTCGCCAAGAGCTTACGTAATGAGACTAATTCTTCCTTCCTTGGTTCGGGCAGCGGAGGTCGCATAAAAGGCAGAGGTATCAATCCTCTCAACCAGGTAGTTTCTTTATAGCGGATATGCATTCTGCCGGCTTCGGCATTGACATACTAAGTAGTTCATAAGTAGAGCCTCATTGTGGTATACTGGGAGGCATGAGAGAAACTGATGGAAGAAAACTGAAGCATGCTGTTTTGGAAGCCATCC
>JADGQN010000379.1 GCA_017881765.1 Syntrophobacterales bacterium
GAGACTCGAACTGGGTAAGGCCCTGGCCACCAGGCCAAGGATCCTGCTGCTGGATGAGATCATGGCCGGCCTGAACCCCGCGGAGATCCAGGCTGCGATTGGTCTGGTCAAAAGTATTCGGGATCTGGGGATAAGCCTTATCGTTATAGAGCATGTGATGAAAGCGATACTGGGGATGTCCGATCGGATAATTGTTCTCAGCGAGGGTAAGAAGATTAGCGAGGGATTACCGAAGGACGTTATGTGTGACAGGACGGTCATCGAGGCGTACTTAGGGGTCGACCAGCATGCTGGTAGTTGATGGCCTGGATGTACACTACGGAGATCTCCAGGTCCTGTGGGGCATATCGCTCGAGGTCAGAGATGGGGAGATAGTTGCCCTCATCGGATCGAACGGAGCGGGAAAGAGCACCCTGATCAGGGCAATAGCAGGCTTAATACGGCCGACAAAAGGAACGATACGCCTCGACCACCTCCTCCTGAACCGGCGGCCGCCGCACGAGATTGTGAAGGCGGGCATCTCCATGGTGCCCGAAGGACGCAGACTGTTTCCAAAAATGAGTGTCCTGCAGAACCTGAGAATGGGCGCGTTCATGAAAAAGGCGCGGCACGAAATCGAACAGACACTTGGCTGGGTTTACGATATCTTCCCCGTACTCAAGGAGCGATCCGATCAACCGGCAGGTCTTTTGAGCGGAGGAGAGCAGCAAATGCTTGCCATAGGAAGAGCATTGATGGCCAATAACAGAGTGCTTCTGCTTGATGAGATGTCGCTCGGGCTTTCCCCACTCCTCGTTCAGAACCTTTTCAAGATCATTGCGCAGATTAATGAGACCGGCATAAGCGTTCTGATTGTCGAACAGAACGTACCGATGACTCTGAGGCTTGCCGATAGAGCCTATATCATAGAGACCGGGCATATAGTGGGGGAAGGAGCGGCGGAATCCCTCTTAAATAGCCCGAGGGTGAGAGAGGCGTATCTGGGAATAGGCCCGGAGTGCGAGGATTCCCTGGGGGGCGTGTAACCATATGGGTCAAACGCTGGTATATGGAATACTGAACGGGAGCCTTTACGGAATCATTGCCCTGGGCATCGCGCTGGTGTTCGGGATAATGAAGTACCTTAATCTTGCTCAGGGAACGCTGATAATCCTTGGGGCTTATATAGGCCTCTACCTTTCCCAGCTTGGGCTTGACCCGTTTCTTTCCATTCCCGTAGTCATGGTAGCCCTCTTCCTGTTTGCCGCAGTTCTATTCAAAACGTGCTTCTCCCGACTCATAAATTTCGACGAGGAAGAGAAAATCAAAAACTCGCTTCTGATAAGCTTCGGGTTGATGCTCTTTTTGGACAATTTGATCACGGTCATCTGGACGAGTGACGAAAGGAGCATAACGCCTGCCTATTCCGGGATCACCTTCGAACTCTTCGGCCTGCGGATTCCCCTCATAGGTCTTGCAGGGGCCTTGTTAGCCGTGATCCTGATACTGCTCCTCCATCTTTTTCTGACACGAACATATTTCGGGCAGTCGGTCGTGGCGGTCAGTCAAGATCAGGAGGCGGCGAGTCTGATGGGGGTTAATGTAAGTCTTACCTTTCTCACGTCGTTCGCGATCAGCGTCAGCATAGCCAGCATTCCGTCCATGTTGATTGCGCTCCAATCCTTTTCGCCTACTGTTGGCCTGCACTGGTTCAATAAGGGAATCGTGGTGGTGATCCTGTCCGGAATCGGCAATATTTATGGAGTACTGCCGGCTGGCCTGTTCTTAGGGATCATAGAGGCACTCAGCGTATACATTTTTGGGCCTTCCTATAGAGAAGTGACCGGATTGGCGGTATTTGTCCTGATATTGATACTGGTACCGAAGGGGCTCTTTAGAAGAAGAGGGGCAGCGTGATGCATTCGAGGAAAATAATTCCCGTCATCCTGCTTCTCGCCGTCATAGCCCTTTTCCCTGTAATGACGCGCTCCGAATATATCCTCAACATCATGATCACCTTTTTTCTCTACGTGATCCTCTCGGAGAGTTGGAATCTTATAGGCGGGTTTGCAGGTCAGATAAGTCTTGGTCATTCAGCTTTTTTTGGCATCGGCGCTCTCGTTACACGGCTTGTCTGGTTATCGGGTATTCCTGTTATCCCTGCATTGTTCGCGGGGGGCATCGGGGCAGCAGCGCTCGCCTGTTCGGTCGGCATACCGTGTCTTCGCATGACACAGGCCTATTTTCCTATCGGGACCCTCGCCCTTGCGATGATCGCTCAAATTACCATAGGAAACATTTTCCCGTTACCCGGCTCCCTCTCCAGCGAATA
This sequence comes from Syntrophobacterales bacterium, assembly GCA_017881765.1. Taxonomy (GTDB): domain Bacteria; phylum Desulfobacterota; class Syntrophorhabdia; order Syntrophorhabdales; family WCHB1-27; genus JADGQN01. The sequence goes on from JADGQN010000379.1 coordinate 2,312, forward strand.
CGTTGCTGCCTACAATCTCTCCTCCCGATACTACCTGGCGTTCGCGGTTGGCATCTTTACGGTTCTTACGGTTTACCTTTTCGCCCGTTCGAAGAAGGGCCTGGCCCTGGTGGCCATCCGGGATGATGAGGGCGCCGCTGCCGCGGTAGGAGTCAAGCCTTTTCAGCACAAGATATTGGCTCTGCTGGTCAGCAGCTTTATGGCGGGTCTCGGTGGCGGTATTTTCGCTTACCAGCATGTGAGTTACTTCTACTCCGCACCTTTCGAGTTGTCCTGGGCATTTCTTCCGACGCTTACCACCTTTATCGGCGGGCTCGGAACAATTTCAGGTCCCATCATTGGCTCGGTGGCGTTTCTCGCCTTATCTGAACTATTTGTGCTCAACCTCGGAGAGATTCACCTTCTTGTATTTGGTGCTACCTTCGTATTGATCGTGATGTTCCTGCCCAAAGGGCTCTTTTCGCTCAGCGTGGGCATCCGGAGTTTTCTTCGGGATTGGGCATTGCGGTTGATTGGACGTGGTGAGGCAAAGAAATTGTGAAGCCTTACAGGAGATCAAGGTAGTTCATGAGTACCCTCATGAGAAGCTATGAAACGGATATCCTGATAGTGGGCGGCGGGGGAGCCGCGGCCATGGCGGCCCTTGAGGCCACCCGAAACGGCGTGAAGCCGCTCATCATGTGTAAGGACACTTTCCTCGGCGGAGCCACGGTGCAGGCTTCAGGCGGCACTTCCATTCCCTTTCTGCCGGAAGACTCTTCGGCCGTATTCTTCAACGACACCGTGAAGAGCGGCGCTTATATCAATAACGAGAAACTCGTTAAGGTCCTTGCCCAGGAAGCGCATGACGTCTTTTACGGGCTCGAGCAGTACGGTTTGCTGCTTGACCGCGGCCCCTCCGGCGAGATGCGCGCGATCAAACGCTCCGAAGGCCATTCGTTCCTGCGCTCGTACGCGGACCGGCGGCAGTTCCACGGGGTCGTGGGTGGATTGAGGCGCGGGGTCATACAAGAAAATATAGGCCTGCTCGAAGAGAGGATGCTGCTCAAGCTCTTCACCGACGAAGGGGCCGTTCGGGGAGGTCTCTTTTTCTCCCTGGCGGACGGGACGTTTGAAAGCGTCATGGCCCGTGTGGTTATCCTCATCACCGGCGGATGCGGTCAGCTCTATTCTACCTCGACCAATGCCCAATGTCTGACAGGTGACGGCTATGCGCTTGCGTTTGATGCCGGTGCGGAGCTGGTCGATATGGAGATGGTCCAATTCCTCCCTTTGGCCTTTCCTCGTCCCTCGACGATGCGGGGTCAACTGATCGGCATGTGCTCCCTCTTCGGCCCGAGTGTCAAGCTTTACAATGGCCTGGGTGACCGCTATATGCTGCGCTATGACCCGGAAAAGTTGGAGTATGCGACCCGCGACGTGGTAGCACGGGCGAATTATACCGAGATCCAGGAAGGAAGAGGCACCAGAAGGAAGACCATTCTGGTCGATCCGACCGAAAACGATCGCTCTCTCGTCGGAACGTACCGGGTCTCGCTCGCCGTGGCTTACGATATGATAGCGGAAACGTTCGGAGAGAAAGCGGCCAACTGGGAAGCGGCCTTCGAGGCGATTCCCTCACAGCACTTCATGATGGGCGGGGTACGGATCGACGAGGATTGCCGGACCACGGTTGCGAACCTGCTCTGTTGTGGAGAGGTGTCCGGCGGTGTGCATGGGGCCAATCGGTTAGCCGGAAACGCGCTTACAGAGATTCTCGTGTTTGGAAAGAGGGCCGGCAGAAAGGCAGCGGCAATAGCCCGCGCCACCCCTGTGAAACAGATCCATCCCGAGATGGCGCGTGCTGCCGTTAGGCAGACGCAGGTTTACCTGAACAATCATGACGGAGTACTTCCGGGACGCGCGCGACAGAGGCTCCAGACGTTAATGTGGGACAAGGTCGGCATCGTACGCTCCGGAGACGATCTCGAACAGGCGCTGAAAGCGTTGAGTCGCCTTGAACGCATGGCCGACGGTGTAGCGGCGAGATGCCGAATGCGCCACTGGAACAGAGAACGGCTTGAAGCGTTGGAATTCAGGCTGATGGTTAAGACGGCAAAGTTGATCGCCACGTCCGCCCGGGAGCGGACAGAGAGCCGGGGCTCGCACTATCGGCGCGATTTTCCGGAGACCGATCCGGCGTGGCGCAAGAACATCATACTGAGCAAAGGCAGGGACAACGAGATCAGGGTAAGAGTTGTGTAGGTAGGGTCCGAGGGTCCAAGGGAAAGCGCAACGAATGAAAGAAGAATTCGTCGGTCTTTTGCTCATCCAGGGTTGTTCTCCCTCGAACCCTCGAACCCTA
>JADGQN010000380.1 GCA_017881765.1 Syntrophobacterales bacterium
TTGACGAGAGAAACCGTCTGATCAGCCTCAATGGCTGTTAACATGATTCCAGCCACGTCAAAATAGGTTTGGGTCCTATCCCTTTCCTTCGTCAGGGCTTGTTCAGCCAGCTTCCGCTCAGTGATGTTCCCTACAAAGGCCCACATCTCCGTGGGCTTGCCGTGTTCGTCCCGGAACACGTGGGTTCGCAATTCGACCGGTATGACTTGCCCGTCTTTTCGGACATATTCTTTCTGGTAGAGGTCGGAATAGCCCCTCTTCAGCGTCTGCTCCACCATTGCCTCTTCCATGGCATGCCATTGTTTCGGGGTGACCTCCTTGTACGTGAGGTTGAGAAGCTCGTCGAGGGAATAACCAAGCATGTCGAGGTAAGCCGGGTTGGCTTCGATGAATCTCCCACCCATGTCTACCGCCACAAAACCGTCGCCGACGTTCTGGCAGAGGGTCCTGTAACGCTGCTCGCTCGCTCGTAGAGCCCGCTGTGAACGATCACGATCCGTCACATCCCTCACTGCTCCGTGCACGAGAAGTTTGCCATTAACGGTTAATGCGGTCAGCGAGATCTCTGCTGAGAACTCCGTACCGTCTGTCCTGCGGTGGACACACTCGAACCGGTGGCTCCCCTTGGCCAGCGCTATGGTGAGCATCTGTCTGGCCTTATCGAGTGACGCCCGGCCATCCGGTTGCGTCGGGGGAGAGAACTCATGCGGATGATGTCCCAGAATTTCTGCCTTCCGGCTGCACCCCATCATCTGGAGAGCCGCACTGTTGCAATCTACAAAGATGTCCCCTTCCAATAGGAACTGCGCGTCAGCCGAGTTCTCGAACAAGGACCGGAATCTGTCGTCCTTCATAAGGGCCTTCTTGACAACGTTACGGGTGGTGGCCTCTGACGCATGCAATACTCCCCGGAAGATAGTGATCCGACATATTATCGCGCTATTCTTCTTCCAATTAAGTGAAGAGCGCCGGCGGCATACCGCCGAAAGAGAACCTGTCGAACCATCTGGAGGACGGGATATTCGAGCTGAGGATAGGCTTTGAAAATAGGATCGCGAGGAGTTTCTATCTTTACGAAGCGGAGCGGCAGATCATCTTCACCCATGGCGTTGTGAAGAAGGCGCAAGAAACCCCGAAGGGCGAGATTGCCAGAGCCAAGGTCATCCGGCAATCATGGAGAGATGAATAATGAGTATCGCAGAGAAGTATTTCAAGGAGCAGATGAAGTCCGGGGAGTTCAGGCGTGCGTATCTCGAAGAAAAACCAAAGCTCGACACAGAGTACCGTCTGGAAGAGTTGAAGAGGGATATTCAGAAGCGGAAGAGCACGGATGAGCTTATCGGAAAGTGGAGGACCCGGAGAAGTTTGTGATGGGGGGTGTAACCCTTTCCCCATGCATACTGCCAAATGTCAACATTTGATCCCTGAGAAGTAACTCTGTTTTTTGAAATAATGAAGGTTTACATAAAAAATTAATGCAGTATTTACATGGCATTGGATACAGCATATTGTAAAAATCTGCTTCAAAGGCGGTTAGTTCTCAGGGATCACATTTCAAGACCGTCCCATCGGCCCCCCCACCGAGACCACTCTTGCCGAATGCATCCTGTCACTGTCCCGGATGGGTACCACCCCTGGGAGCTTTCGGGCTAGGCCCCTTGTCGGCTTTCTTCCCTTCAGATTCTGCGGTAGATTCCTCTTTCACGCCCGATTGCTTCTTCGCCGGTTTCTTGGCCTTCACTGCCTTCTCGCCCGTTGGCGCCGTCGATGGAACGGTATCCTGGCGCGGCTCGGTGATAGCCTGAGCAAACACGCCAGTGACGAATGCAATGCTGATTAGTAACGCCAGGGCGACGAGCGGTGCTTTCTCCATACGGTATCACCACCTTTCCGTTCTCATTTTGTAAAGTACTTCCGGTATACCAGAACTCGCCTCTGTTACAATATATACACGATTCTCTCTAAGACATCTCGCTCTTCCTGAGTCTCCCCCGTAAGGTCTTGTTGGTATTTAACACCATCCCGGTTGATTGTGTAAAAAACGTCTCTTTCATTAATACACCTTGCGGGGAGTGGGACTGTCAAGATCAATTTTGTGGGCAAGTCGAAGGCATGTTCAAGGAACAAGTCGAATTACGGTATGCCTTGACACACGTCCGGCTGATGCTATAATTCAGAAACCTTACCCGAAGGAGTGACGCAATGATCGTCGTGAACGTAGAGAGCCCGGAGGCTGAAAGAACCACCTACAGAGCGCATGGCGGGGGAATTGCCCGCATGTTGCTTACATCTCATTTCATGAAGTCGATGGAGTTTTTCGCCTGGGCCGTGGTACCGCCGGGCAACGTCATGGAAGCGCATATCGATGAAGTAGAAGAGATTTATTTCATGCTTGCGGGTGAAGGTCTCATGAAAGTGGGTGATGAAGAAAAGACCGTGAAGACGTGGGATGCTATCTGGCTCCCTGCGGGCATTCCCCATGAATTCACGAATACGGGCAAAGAGAACGCTTTCATAGCCGTTGTCGCCGCGTACCCGCGATGAGCAGCCAGAAGAGTTCTTCCTGGAAGAAAGTATTTTACCCACCGCGTCTTGATGCGACATTTCAAACGATAATCCGCAGCGTACACAGGCAGTTTGCAATAGGAAGTCTCAACTGATAGAATACACTCGATTTTGAGTGCAGCCACAATGACAGTCGTGCCGAGAGACAGGACAATCGTAAGCATTTGTCCCTGCTGTCCGCCCTTCTCTCCACAATCTCTTCTGATAAAAGGGTAAAAATAATCATGTCAATGAATAACCCTGCACGCAAAAATCGAGCGCCGGCGCTCTTCATATCTTATGGCCTGACCGTTCTCCTGGTCGCCTCTGCGGCGGCCATACGCTGGGGTCTCGGGTACGCGTTCGGTCCCATGCCAACCTTCCTCACGTTTTACCCGGCCCTGATGCTCGCCGCGCTTATCGGGGGGCTCGGCCCCGGATTGGCCGCTACGGGATTGGGGAGTCTCGCTGCGCTCTACCTTTTCATTCCTCCGATAGGTTCACTCAGGATAACGAACCTCGGCGATGGGGTGGCCCTTGCCCTTTTCTGCTTTATTGGGGTGTTCATCAGCGTCATTACGGATCGGCTGCTCCAAGCGCAGGTCGAGCAGGTCAAGCGGGAGCACGAGCAGCGATGGGCCACTACCCTGGCGAGCATCGGCGATGCGGTCATTGCCACCGATGTTGAAGGAAAGATCACGTTCATGAACGCCGTGGCGGAACAAATGACCGGCTGGCCCCTCAAGGAGGCTTCGATGAGGCCGGTGACGGAGGTCTTCAATATCATCAACGAGCAGACCCGCAGTGAAGTCGAGAGCCCCGTCACCAAGGTGCTCCGTGAAGGTATGGTGGTCGGCCTCGCCAACCACACGATCCTCGTAAAGAAGGACGGGACAGAGCTGCCCATCGATGATAGCGGCGCGCCCATAAGAGATAACGACGGCAAGACCAGGGGCGTTGTGCTCGTTTTCCACGACATCACCGACCGCAAGCGGGCCGAGGAGGCTCTACGGGAGAGCGCGGCAAAGCTGGATGCGGCCTTGAACAGCATGACCGACGCGGTGTTCATTACCGATGCCGAGGGAAACTTCATCGAGTTCAACGATGCTTTTGCGACATTCCACCGGTTCAGGAACAAAGACGAGTGCTGGAAGGCTTTTGCCAAGTACAGCGAGATCTTCGAAGGGTTCCTTCCCGATGGCACGTTGGCTTCCCTCGATATGTGGCCAGTGAGGCGAGCCCTGCGGGGAGAGATCGGTACCAACGCGATATTGAACGTGCGCCGGAAAGACACTGGGGAACGGTGGGCTGCAAGCTACAGTTTCGCTCCCATCCGCGACAAAGACGGGGTGATAGTCGGGTCAGTGACGGTGGGTCGCGATATCACTGAGCGCATGGAGATGGAGGAGGAGCTTCGCCGATCCCATGACGAACTGGAACTGCGGGTTCAGGAGAGGACGGAGGCGCTCCGGCGGCAGGCAGGCCTGCTCGAACTCGCCCACGATGCCATTCTCGTCCAGAATCTGGAGAGTAGACTCACCTTCTGGAATCGCGGCGCAGAAGAGATGTACGGCTGGACAAGAGATGAGGCGATAGGCGCGGTTACCCATAGCCTGCTCAAAACGAGATTCCCTGTGTCTCTTGATGATACCATGATGGCCCTTCGGCAGAAGGGTTGGTGGGAAGGGGAATTAGAACATACCACCAAAGACGGCAGAAACATCATCGTGCTCAGCCGCCAGGCCCTGCAGCGGGACGAGGCCGGGAATCCTGAAGCCATCATGGAGATCAACCTGGACATGACCGCTCTTAAACAGGCAGAAGAGCAACTCCGCCAATCGCAGAAAATGGAAGCCATCGGCACCCTCGCCGGCGGCATCGCCCACGATTTTAATAATATTTTGGCCGCGATCCTGGGCTTCACGGAGATGGCGGCAGACGATGTCGCAGACCGTCCGGATGTGGGAAGAAACCTTCAGAAGGTCCTCAAATCGGCGATGAGGGCAAGAGAGCTCGTGAAGCAGATCCTCGCCTTCAGCAGGAAGACCAAGTATGAGAGAACCCCGCTTTCCCTCACCCCACTTATCAACGAGA
>JADGQN010000074.1 GCA_017881765.1 Syntrophobacterales bacterium
TGTACCATGAGGCATGATAGAGTATGGACACGGCAAACGCTTCATATTTCGGGACACCAAAAAGTGAAAGGAGATAGACGAGCAGAAATTGATAGAGACCGATGTATCCGGGTGAGGAGGGGATGGTGATGCCCATGTTAAGCAGTGCACAGACAAAGGGCACGTACACGAAGTCTATTTTGACGCCGAGGGCAAGGATGACCATATAGAGCGCCACACTCATGCAGAACCATGTACTGAAAGATATGGCGACGAAAAGCAGTATAAGCAGAGGGGACGTGATGCGTTTCAAATTTTCCTGGATACCCAGGATCGTCTTGGCGAATCTCGTGAGAAAGGACTTCTCAACCTTCATCAATCTGGAGGATATATGATTTGCAAAGCGCTCTCTACTCAAAACCAGGATCCCGGCAATGCAGACTATAGCCAGTCCGATAAGCAGGTATATGCCCTGGGATACCCGGGGCGGTAACTCTCGCTTGGGAAAGAAGAAGAACGTGAGGAGCAAAAGACCGGTCAGGTCGAAAAACCGGTCAACGAAAACGGTGGAAAGACCATAGGTAAAGGAGAAGCCCTTTTTCCTCGATAGCACATATCCGCGCGCCAACTCGCCGATACGTGCGGGCAGCACATTATTGACGAAAAGACCAATGAGTAATGCAGTAAATGTTTCGTGGAAGTGCACATCCCTTCCCGAGACCCGTGCCCATCGGTAGGAAGCGCCGCTGACGGCCGCGAATATGAAGAGGAGAGGAAGGAAGGCATACCTGAGGTTAGCATGTTTCAGCGTTTCCCAGATATCACGCAGCCTGATGTCTTTGAGAGAAAGATACAAAAGGAGTATGCTGATGGCGAAACCTAGTAGCGTAATCCATTGCCTTCTCTTCATGACTTTAGCATTATATGGCATGAGAGGCTGTTTTTCCAAGGTTTTTGTCTTATGCCCTTCACTCGCCTTGCGCGGAACTGCATCATAGACGCTCCCCCGCTGTACTTATACCTCCGGTTGCTGGTACAATAAAGTGACCGGGCTCGCGATCCTGACTTTGTTATATGATGTAGGAATGTGTGACACGGAGGAACTGATGTGCCAGACAACCGCATATGTTATTGAGGGTGACAGAGAGGTGTTGCTGCTTCAGGATGTGATCAGTATAAGGCCGGAGGATGGGGCTCTGCGGATGGTCAACCTCTTTGGCGAAGAGAAGATCGTGTCGGGAAGAATCAAGCAGATCGATCTGTTGGCCCATAAGATTCTCATCGCAAGCTGAGCTTACAGAAAATAGGGTTCGAGGGTCCATGGGTTCGAGTGGTCAAGGTGACCAAGGCGACCAGAACCTGGACAGATCAAATGGACACTTTTATAATTGGCGGGTTTCCCGAAGGACATGAAGGGTGGCTTGCGCTTGACAGCAGGCCATGTTTTTTGTTCTATTACTGCATGCGGTGTACGGTAATATCGGAAAGAGGTTTCGAATGCGACTAGGTATTGTTGGAACCGGATCATACGTTCCGGAAAAAGTTCTCACGAATTTCGACCTTGAGAAAATTCTGGACACGTCTGATGAATGGATTTACACAAGAACGGGCATAAAAGAAAGACGGATCGCCGAGCCGGGAGCGGGCGTTTCCGAGCTTTGTAAGGTGGCCTGCGAAAGAGCGATGGCGGCTGCCGGGGTCGGGCCTTCTGATATCGACCTGATAGTGCTGGGTACGATAACCCCTGACACACACTGTCCTGCCGGTGCAAACTGGCTGGAGGCGAAGCTCGGCTGTGACAACGCCGTTTCCTTTGATGTCACCGCGGCCTGCACAGGTTTTATCTTCTCTCTCCACGTGGCCTCCGCGCTTATAAAGGCCGGCCTTAACAAGACGGCTCTCGTCTGCGCCGGTGAGATCATGAGCAGGACGGTCAACTGGAAGGAACGAGAGAGCTGTATCCTGTGGGGGGACGGTGCCGGCGCTGTGGTCGTCACGGAAACTTCGCAGGGCGCCCAGATTCTGTCGACACACATTCACACGGATGGGAAAAGCGGGCGTGAACTCCTTATGCCCGGAGGTGGCTCCCTCACGACGCCGATCTCTCACGAGAGTGTGGACAAGGGACTCCATTTCCTCAAAATGATAAATGCGAACACCTCGCTGCGCACCGCGGTGAATCATTTTGCCGAGGCCGCGCTTGAGGCCGTAACGACCAATGGTTACAAGATCGAAGATGTTGACCTCATCATTCCCCACCAGGCAAATATCAGGATCATCGAAGGAGTGGCACGGAAACTAAAGACTCCCATGGAAAAGGTCTATGTGACCATTAACAAATACGGCAACATATCCTCCGCTACGGTGCCCATAGCACTTGACGAAGCCGTGAGAGACGGTACGATCACGAAAGGGAAGCTGGTACTCCTGACCGCTTTCGGCGGGGGCCTCACCTGGGGCAGCAGCCTCATCAGGTGGTAAAACAGATTGCGGATTCGAGGCGAAGCCAGGGAAGTGAAATGCGAGCAGCTGCATCGCCTTCCGCAAGCGTCTTAAAATGGATGCTCTCGTCGATCCGCCGCGCCACCAACGATTTCCTGGCCTTTAATATCAAGCTCTCAGCAAGCTTCTCGCGTGCTATCGGTCTCACCGATCTTTCCACTTATAGTGGCGCATCCTCCTCTTACTATATCGATGCTGTCAAGCGAGCCCTTCTCACGATGCGGAACGCGAAGGCTGATGGCCGGCCCCTTCTTGTCTTGGATGTCGGTTGCGGGAAAACATCTTTCATTACGGACGAGATGAAGAGGGATGGGCTCTGTCTTCTTTACGGAATGGACCTTTCAGCCGAAGAGATGAATCAGAATGACGCACTGGATGAAAGAATTGTCTATGATGCCTGTAATGGAAGCTACGAGAGGGACCTTGCGCCATATGCGAAGACGTTTGACCTGATCGTGAGCCACACATTCTTAGAGCATGTGAACGACCCTGAGACAACGCACCGGCTTCTTGCCTTTCTGCTTAAGGACACTGGAATGGCTATTCATTTATATCCGACGCTCTTTGATCCCTTCCTTACGCTCAACCATGTGCTGCCCGGATGGCTGACGAAACCGGCCCTCATGATTCTTCAGCCGTCTCGTGCTCAGACCGGGAAGTTCCCAAGCCGCTACAAATATTGCAGGGCGTATTCGCCCGGCTTGCAGTTCAAATACAAGAAACTGGGCTTCGAGGTTCAGGATTACCGCAACTTCTACGGCACCGATTACCTCCGTAGATTCTTTCCCTTGCAGGCGCTCCTGGATATTTTCTACTTGCTGGTGCTGAAGTCAGACTTCAAGCTGCTCTCCTCTCGTTCCTGCGTGAAACTCTTGAAAGATAAGAGAAAGGACCCTGTGGTATGACGTGGTTGAAACATTCGGTGTTCGGATAGTCGGTTTGGAGTTTTGAATTTAGGGTTTAGGGTTTATAATATGTGCACGGAGGGATGGCTGAGTGGCCGAAAGCGGCGGTCTTGAAAACCGTTGGGCGTTTACGCGCCCCGTGGGTTCGAATCCTACTCCCTCCGCCATATTTTTTATCTGAGTTGGCTTCTTCATCTGCAAATATCCGAGCACGAAAGGGGGAGTGATTATGGACAAGAAGTTCATTGAGCTGCACGATACGTACAAGCATGGGTTACTCGACCGTCGTGAATTCCTCAAGAAACTGTCCGTTCTAGCCGGAGGGGTTGCGGCTGCCAACGCCCTGCTCCCGTTATTGGAAAACCGCCATGCCAGGGCAGAAGTGGTCCCGAAGGACGATCCGCGCCTTCACACCGAGTACGTCAAGTATCCGGGTGCAACAGGCGACGTTCGTGCCTCGTTGGCACGTCCAAAAAAGGACGGTAAGCTGCCCGGTGTGGTCATAATCCACGAAAACAGAGGTCTCAATCCGCACATTGAGGATGTTGCCCGGCGCATGGCCCTGGAAGGGTATGTGGCCGTGGCCCCGGACGCTTTGTCGCCCCTTGGGGGAACGCCGGAAGATGAAGCCAAGGCTGCAACGCTCATAGGGCAACTCGACATGCTATCAACCACAAAAAACTATCTTGCTGCCGTAAAATACTTGAAAACCCATCCGGCGTCCACGGGAAAGGTTGGTGTCGTAGGGTTCTGCTGGGGAGGGGCAATGGCTAACCAACTTGCCGTTAACGCCCCCGACCTGACAGCAGCGGTCCCCTTTTACGGCAGGCAGCCTGCCCCTGAAGATGGCCCCAAAATCAAGGCATCGTTACTGCTCCACTACGCGGGTCTCGACGAAGGAGTCAACAAGGGCATCGCCGCATACGAAGAGGCTCTGAAGAAGGCCTCCATAGATTATAAGATCTACATGTATGAGGGGGCTCAGCATGCCTTCTTCAACGATACGAACGCCGCCAGGTACAACAAGGAGGCGGCCCAGCTTGCGTGGAAGCGCACCATTGCCTTCTTGAACGAGAAGCTCAAAACGTAAGGCGTATCAGCATGCTCGGTGAAAAAGGGTCTTCCCGGCCTGCGCATTCATTCGCGCGACGTGTGATCTTTTCGCAGGTTCGAACCGGAGGTTCGACGGATTATACCAATTTGCATTCAAGTGGACGACCCAGCCTTCGGCCGGGTATCCCGGGCGGCAGCGAGGAGCCTCACCCGCAAGCGGGTACCCGGGCGTGCTCAGGAGTACGTCGAGGAGCGCGATAGCGTTAGCGCAGCATCCTGTAAGGACGCAGCACACCCACCGGCGGTGAGTACCCGGAAGGTATACACTTGAAGGCAAATTGGTATTACTTGCCCAGGCAGCATTTCTTGTATTTGCGGCCACTGCCACAGGGGCACGGATCATTGCGGCCCGCTTTGGCGTTCACGGAAGCCTCCCTGGTGGGGACAGACGGCAGGTGCGCCTCGGGCTCCTGCTGGTTCGACAGGGCCGAGAGCTGAGTCAGGAAGGGCCGGTAGTGATTGAAGAAACGTTTATAACCGGTACACAGATAGTTCAGCCCGGCTTCACCCTCCGGGCTATCAAGGAAGCGGTCTTTCGGGCACCCGCCATTACAGATCGTGAGGACCTCACATTCCCGGCAGTAGCGGGGTAACCTCTCCAGCTTCATCTGTCCGAATGCCCTCTGCGCTGGGCTCTCGAGGATATCAACCAACGGAGTCTTCCCGATGTTCCCCAGGTGATGCTCAGCGTCGACAAAGTGGTCACATGAAAAGAAGTCCCCGTTATGTTCGATGACGGGAACGTCGCCGCAGGTCTTCCGAAAAATGCACAGGTTGGGTTCGCGGCCGAAGGCTGTTGCGGCAGCCTCCTCGAATATCTGCACGGTGACGCGACCGATATCCTCGACCAGCCACTCGTCGAAAATAGTGCAGAGAAAAGTTCCCAAGGCTTCGGCCGGCACAGTACGCTGGCTTACGCCGCTTTCGGCACCAGGCTGGCGCTCGACGAGAGGCAAAAAGCCGATGTGCCGGACTCCGATCTGTTTGAAGAACCGGTAGACCTGGGTGGGGTACGGGACGTTCTGCGCATGCACGACGCACAGGATATCGCAAGGGATTCGGTGCTGCCGCAGGAGCTCGTGCCCGCGCATTACTTGCTCGTAGGTGGGCTCTTGCGCCTTAGTGACGCGGTATTGGTCATGCATCTGTTTCGGACCGTCCAGGCTCAAGCCCACGGCAAAATGCTCTGCCGCCAAAAAACGGCACCAGTCCTCATCGAGCAGGGTGCCGTTTGTCTGAACTCCGTTGAGGATACTCGTGCCGGTGGGTTGATGCTTGTGTTGCAGAGCTACAATTGTGCGAAAGTAGTCGAGCCCGAGCAGGGTAGGTTCTCCTCCGTGCCAGGAAAAGCGGATCGCCGGGTTGGGTGATGCATCGATGTGCTGGACAATGTATGCCTCAAGGATGTCGTCCGGCATACGAAGCGGCTCGCCTTTTTGGTAGAGGTCCTGCTTCTTTACGTAATAACAGTAGCCACAGTCCAGGTTACAGATGGAGCCGATCGGTTTGGCAAAAATCTGGAATTCTCTGGAAGCTTTGGCCATGGCTTGCCTCAATACCACCGGGGCGTCTTCAGGAGATGCTCATGCAGGAGACCGTTTTACGAGAGGAGTATATGGGAATTGACGTCACCCGTCAAGGAGAAAGGAAATGATCGAGCACCAGGAAGGCCAGTCGATTCACAAGATCATACGTAAACTTAATCCCGGAAAAGGCATCGGTAGAGGATCATGTTTTGTATCTTGGCGTCAGCCGTCAGCTCTGCATGACGTTTCTTGTTAGACACCGGCAGGTTATTTCCTGCCAGGAGCAAGTGGGCGCCGTCCACAGGTACCGTACCGTCGCCCTTCAATGGGACTGCCATCTATCGTGGTGGTGACTGTAACGAAGCGGCGCTCCTTTGCCATCCCTTCCGGAAACCAGACCCTTACAGCTATCCCCAACTCTGCGGGAGAGACCATCTTGGCCCTCGTCATGCTGATTACCGGCAGGTTTGCCGAGCCAATTGTCCGGTCCAGGGTTGTTAAGTTCACGGAAGAAGGGACTTGAACGGCGTGACCGTGTGTTTTGGCTGAACGAAAAGAAGTGGTACGCAGAGAAACAGTAACAAAGCCATCCTCTTTCTCATTCGCATACCTCCTGTCGTGGTTTTTGGGGACGCACGGTGTCGTCCCGTGCCGCCGAACCTGCCTCTTCTCGCATAGCAGCTATGCTGTGACCTTCACTTTCTATTGTAGCGGAACCGGCCACCTTGTCAAGTTATCATGTTTACGGTCAGGAGCAAGTCGTGTATAGGCCGTGGCACTCTGATCCCGGCCCCGGGGCGGCATGTTGGCAGCCACCCAATATCCATCGTGATTGTTCTGGACAAGCGTGCAGGCCTGGGTCTAATATAAGTTTCAACGAGTGATAGCTCGAATCCATAAGAACAAAACTGATGGGAGGAACGGATGTTCAGACCTATAGTCTTTAACGAGAAGGCTTGCACGGGATGCAACAAATGTGTGGAGGTTTGTCTGATGGACATCATGGAAAGAAATCCGGAAAAAGGCAAACCGCCGAAGGTGGTATACCCTGATCAATGCGCATATGACGGCGCCTGCTGGCTTCAGTGTCCCTGTCGTGACAAAGGTGCCATAACAATCGTTCCACCATTGCCCATGAGGGTATCGATACTGAGAGGCAAGGGGAGGAGCAAGTCATGAAAAAGGATATTGCCGTAAACAAGCGGACTGCGGGTTCAGGATCTGAAATCGTCTCGATTGAAACGGATGTGCTGGTGATAGGTGGAGGATTGGCTGGGTGCATGGCGGCAATAAAGGCCTCGGAGTCCGGCGTGAAGGTCACCATTGCGGAAAAGGCCAACACCCTGAGCAGCGGTTGTGCCGGTACGGGGATAGACCACGTGTGGGGTTATATCCCCGAGGTCCACGAGCCGATGGGGTGGACGATCGAGGACCTCATCGAAGATCACACACAGATTATAGCGCGCGGTTTGATAAATAAGGAGCTCCTCTATCTGGTAGCCAGCGAGGCCAAGGACCGGGTGCTCGACCTGGAAAAGTTCGGCGTCAATTTCAGATACAAGGATAGCAAAGCGCCAGGCAAATTCAGAATAGTGAGGCAGTTTCACAGCGTGCCGACGACTTGGAATTTCGACGGGGTTGATCTGAAGATCAAGCTCACCCGTGAGGCGAAGAGAAGGGGCGTCACCATCATTAATCGCGTTATGGTGGCCGACCTTCTGGTGACCGGTGGCCGGATAGCCGGTGCATTAGGGGTGGACACGCGCACTGGGAAACAGTATCTGTTCAAGGCGAAAGCTGTTGTGGTGAGTACCGGCAGGGTCAACAGGTTGTCGAGAACGGTCACCGGCGTATGGGGTAATCATAGAGTGCCCGTCAACGAGACGGGTGACGGCAGGGCGATGGCGCTCCGGGCAGGGGTTCCCATTATCAATATGGAATTTTTTGGGCCTCCCGGCTATTCCATTGGCAACTTCGAATTGAATCTTGGCTCCCCTCGAAACACGGTCCAGCCGGCCGGTTCAGTGGTCGGCCCGAAAGGGGAAGTCATTATACCCAGGACCTATTTCTATGATTGGGATAAACTCGGCCGCGAAAAAGTAAATCCTTCCGAAAGTCGACGCAGGTTTGAAGCGGAACGGGTATTGCCGCAGTCGTGGTCTCAATTACACGACAAGGGAGGGGGCCCTTTCTATCTTGACCTCACCGGAGGCACTGCGCAGGAGATAAACTATATTAAATGGTCTATCAGTAACGAGGGCAAGGGTTCATTCTTCCTGGACTATCTGAAGAAGCAGGAAAAATTCGATTTCAGAAAGGATAAGCTGGAATGGCTCCCCAACAGTCGGGAGCTGGCCGGTACGGCAGCCTCCGGGCTTCTCGTGAACAAGAACCTGGAAACAGAAGTTAAGGGACTGTTTGGTGCCGGCGACGATGTCGGTGGCGTGCCGTGGATGTGTTCGCCCGGGGCATTCACCATGGGCTGGAGGGCCGGTGAGATGGCAGGGAAGGCGGCGCAGAAACAGAAATCTTTTGCCCCGATACGGAACGAATCAGTGCGGTCGTTCAAACAGCTCTGTTCTCAGACATTACGGAACAGCCAGGGGGTCGACTGGCAGGAAGCTGAATTGGCTTTGCAGAATATCATGGATTATTATGCCGGAAGCGTGAGGTCTGAACTGATGTTGCGTCGGGGCGTGGAGCGACTCCGGGATCTCAAACAGAAGGTATCATTCAGGGCAGCGAACCCGCATGAACTTGGACGCTGTCTGGAAGTGAGGTCGATTATAGAGAACGCCGAGATGATTATGGGAGCATCCCTGGAGAGAAAAGAGAGCCGAAGAGCCCCTTACGGGTTTTACAGGGCTGACTATCCCGAGCAGGACGACAAGAACTGGCTGGCTTTTTTGGCGGTGAAACTGGATGGGCAAAGATTTACCTTTTCCAAGGTGCCTGTCAAGTGACGGGGGAGGAATCGCACCCTAAAACAAACGATCCGGAAGGGTCTTGCCCTTCCGTTTTGCCCTGGGTTTCTTAGGTACTGCCTTCACGCGCGGAGAAGAACCCTTGGCAGCATCGATGAACTTATCCAGGTCACTCCGGTCAAAGAGCGTGCGTTTACCGATTTTGACGGGGATGAGCTCGCGGCGCTCCAGCATCCTGTAAAGCGTCGGCGCGGAAATCCTCAAATACTTACACGTCTCCTTCACGGTAAGCAGTCTGCTTGCTTCTTCCATATCCACAATCATAACCTCTCACACTGTAAAATACAAGACCCGGTTATAAAGAGCCGTTAAATTGCTTTGCACGATATGTAATAATAAGATTATTAATGATATTTAATGATTCATTATGAAATGACATAGACAATCAAAGAAGAGCAGTTTGGGAAGTTTTTGGGCGATGCGGCTTCAACCAGGGAAGGTGCCGGATGATGAAGAAGAAAGAAGGGATGGACCAACAGATCGCAAACCAAGGCTCGACCATCATAGCTTATTAAGATATCAAATGGTACTTTAAGAACTTATAAGACATTGTAAGACATTATATGAAACAATGTGAGGATGGACCTGACCCGGAACGTCGCTACCCCTCAGCGCAGTTCGTCCAGAAAAAAGAGAAGGCTGCTGGCGAGCACCGTGCAGGCACCGAGCAGAAAAATGCCCAATCTGAAGCTTGCGAGGTCCCCGGTGAGGCCAATCAGATAGGGGATGATGCCCGTACCAACCATGCCAACAGTGACAATAAAGCCTGTGGCCTGACCCCGCGTCTCACGGTCGAACATGCGGGAGATGGCGACGAGTGTCAGAGGTGGAAAAGCGCCCGAAATGGTAGCCTGAACAAACAGAAGGGTGTTGATCCAGCGTATATCCTTTGTCGCGAGGAGTATCGTCATGAGGCCGGTGAAGAGCACAATGAGAAACAAACTCTTTTTTAAGTTTAAGCGGTCCACAAAAAACCCCGCTGCGATGGCGATCAGAACCATGCCGATTCGGGAGAGTCCAAAGATCGAGTTGGCGTACTGGACGGTCATCCCGAGTTCTTTTACGAGATAGAGCGGGAGGACGAAGTAGAGTCCGAGCACGCAACCTGAACAAAAGATCCACAGAGTGCCCATTATCCAAACCGAGCGCCTCCTAAAGAGACCTCCGTGAAAAGTTTGCCTGCCGTCTCCAAAGCATACGTCCGTGGCGGCCAGTTGGAAGGCAACGGCGCAGAGAAGCGAGATGCTTCCCATCACAATGAAGATGGAACGCCAGGTGAGAAACGAAAGGAGAAAGAGCGCGATGAATGGCGCAGCAAAGATGCTTAGCGAGCTGGCTGATTCATGGATGGCAATGACCTTTCCCCAGACCGTCTCTTCATAGTACTCGGTAATCATGGGGATGATGGTGGGCAGGTAGACCCCCAGCGCAAAGGCCAGTACAAAGACGACAGGATAGAAGATGTTGAACGTATGTATCGTCGGGATCACGAAGAAAACGCAGCCCGCGGTCACCAGCGAGGCAAGGATCGTTTTCTTTGAGCCGAGGAACCCTGAGATCGCGCCCGAGGAGAAGAGGGCGAAACCGTACCCGAGAGAGATGAAGGTGAAGATACTGGCGGCCCGGGCATGGGTGACGCCAAACTCGTCCTCGATCAGCGGCAAGATCGGCGAGAATAGCGTCCGTCCGTTGAAGTTCATGAACCAGATGAACCAGATGAAGAGAAGGAAGAGGAAGCCTCTGCCACGAAGGGAGGGGAACCGGCGCATAACCGTCACTTTACTGTGACGCCACCGAAAATGCAATCACTATTGAACGCAGAAAGTAAGGCCTCAGTTTCGGGACCGCTGGCAGAACCAATGAAGCCGATGAAACGACCTGCCGGCACAGGTCTGGATCGATGGCCTGAGGCGAAAACGGATTGACAAACAGATGAGACGGAGGGTTAACTGTTTCAGTATGGAGGTTACCGATTAAGCGTGGAGGTGATCGTATGTCAAAGAACCCGGTGCCACAGTGTGCAGACTGCTCGTTGCCCGTTAGAGAGAGAATATGCGTTTCTCCCGAGGGAAAAGGCTCCAAGGGGTGTCCAACGCTGGGCAATAAGAAACTTCTTGAGAGGGCCAGAAAGGAGTACCGCAAGCCGGAGATTCTGGAGTTTGCGAGACAGGCATCTATTCAGGAAGGTGAATGCTACCTGAACAGGGACAGAAAACCTTTTATGATGCATCCAGGCAAACCGCGCATTCAGGAGATTTGCGAGTTTGCCTCCAAAATGAAATATGCCCGCCTGGGGATCATTTCATGTATCGGCCTGAGCAGGGAGGCGGCACTGGCGGCCGAGATATTCGAAGCGCAGGGATTTGAAGTAGTATCAGTGGTCTGTAAGGCCGGTTCAATACCGAAGGAAGAGATTGGCCTGAAGGAGCAGCAGAAGATACGGATCGGCGAATACGAGGCTATGTGTAATCCCATTTTTCAAGCCATGCTTGCCAACGAAGCAAAGACGGATCTTAACGTGCTGCTGGGGCTCTGTGTCGGGCATGATGCCCTGTTTTTCAAGTACGCGCAGGCGCCCACGACTGTCCTCGCCGTCAAGGACAGGCTTATGGGTCACAACCCTTTGGCCGCCCTTTATACCTCCGAAACATTCTATTCGAGGCTTAAGCGGAAGGGCTTTTGAAGCGTGATCCCGTCAGCGCGAAGTGCAGACGGTTCGTCTCCACATCGGCCATGGCGATGCGCACCTTCACATGGTCACCGATCCGGTAGATCTTTCGAGTCCTTCTGCCCACCAATCGGAATTTGTCTTCTTGAAACGCATAGTAATCGTCATAGAGGCTTGAAAGCAGGACAATGCCCTCCACGAACACGTCGAAGAGCTCAACAAAGAAACCGTAAGATGTGATGTGTGAAATGACCCCCTCAAATTCCTCTCCGATCTTCTCTTTCATGAAGAGTACCCGGACCCTGTCTTCCAGTTCCCGTTCCGCTTCCATAGCCATCCTCTCCCGCTCAGACAGGTGAGTGGCCATTCTCTCCAGTTCCTGCTCAGGGTAAGGCGTTGCGCCCCCTTCAAGGATACTCTTCAGGACGCGGTGGCAGATCAGATCAGGATAGCGCCGGATGGGTGAGGTGAAGTGCGTATATGAGGTGAGCGCGAGCCCGAAGTGCCCCTTGTTCAGCGCCGAGTACTTGGCCTGTTTCATGGATCGTAGGAGGATTCTATTGATGAGGAACTCATAGTCCTTGTTTTGCACGCTACGCAGGATCGCCTGCAGGGGCAACTGGCCTCTCGAATCCTTTCGGTATTCTACGGAAAGGGTTTGCAGAAGTTTTTGGAAGTCATGCAGCTTTTCCCGGTCCGGCGGTTCATGAATTCTATAGATGGATGGCACTTTGCGCCCCTCGATAAAAATCGCCACTGCTTCGTTGGCGGCGATCATAAACTCTTCGATTATATTTTGCGAGAAGAGTCGTTCCGACCTCAAGATATCCTTGACGCCGCCCTCCATGTCAAGGACCACCTCAGGCTCCGGCAGGTCGAAATCGAGACCCCCCGCGCCCCCTCTTCTTTGCTTCAGCATTGCTGCCAATTCCCCCATGCGCTCCAGTTCCGGAAGGAGATCCTTCAACTCTTCTCTCGCAGCTTCTTCTTTCTTAACCAGGGCGTCCTCCACCTTCCCGTAAGTGAGGCGTTTGGCGCTCTTGATGATCGACTTATGAAAGGAGGTTTCGAGGAGATTACCGGAACTGTCGTACTCCAGTCGTGCTGTCAGGGCAAGCCGCTCTTCATGGGGATTGAGGCTGCATATGCCGTTGGATAACTCTTTTGGAAGCATGGGAATGACAGTACCCGGAAAATAAACGCTTGTTCCGCGCGCATAAGCTTCTTCGTCCATGCTGGTGGAAGGACGCACATAATGTGATGCGTCCGCGATGGAGACATAGAGTATGAATCGCTGCCTTATCTTTTCCACAAAGACGGCATCGTCAAAATCCTTTGCAAATTCGCCGTCGATTGTCACGTGCCTGGTGGCCCTGAGGTCGAGTCTATCTTCTGGCGGGACGCCTGCTGTAGCCTTCGCCTCGGCATCGGTCTGTTTCCTGAATCGTCCCGGCAAATTATGCTTGTAAACAATGAACTGCGATATGGACTTTACATCATTGAGACCTTTGAAGGTCTTTACTATAGCGCACTCCGGGTCCCCCCCTTCCTCAGGAAACCGCGTTATGCGTGCTGCTACCAGGGCTCCATCTTCTAGCTTTTCATCCTTCCCATAACTGCTTACGAGGAAATGGGACGAGAGACGTTCATCCTCGGGGACGAGGAACATCAGCTCTTTACGCCGTCTCAGAAAACCTATGACGTTCTTGGATCTGCGCTGGGTTACCTTGACAATCCGCCCTTCTCTGAGACGACGCTCCGTATGCTCAACTCTCACGACCACCTTATCCCCGTGCATCGCATTCTTGATGTGGCGTGCCGGCACAAATACATCTTTGTGTCCCTCTTTGTCAGGTATCACAAATCCATTTCCGCTTCTCGTGCACCAGAGCGTTCCAATCTCCAGGTTCATTTCGGTCGGGATGCCGAACCGGTTCTCCCTGATGCGAACAAGCCGGCCGGCTTTCACCAGCTCCTTGAGAACGCGTTTGATTTGTTGTTTTTCTGACTTCTGGATGTCGAGAACACGCCGGACGTCTTCGGTGGAAAGAGGCCGCTTCTCCCGCTTGAAAAGCTGGAGAATGCCATCTTCAGAAATGCGCTCGCCTCTATTTTCTTTCACAGGGGGACACTAATTACAGGGTTAAGGGGCAGGGGTCAAGGGTACAGGGTAGCGATTCTTCTGTCTTTCTCGACCCATGACCCATGACCCATGACCCTTTCTTTTTTTGGCGGAGAGACAGGGCTTTTAACCCTGGGTAATGCTCTCCAACATGCCGAAATTATTTATGTTATGCTCTTTCCTTTTTGTTCCGCCGACACTCTACCGACACTTTTCGGCTTAAAGGTTATAACGCTTGCCAGCTGCTTCCCTATACGGGCGATCTCCGTCGCCGGATATCTTTCCGTCGATGACAGCCTTGTGTGCCCCAGGGCGTTCTTGATATCAAAGGGTGTCGCACCGGCCCTGTTCATGAGCGTTGCCAGCGAATGCCTGGTGCAATCATACAGTCGGAGGTTATCAGGCAGTCCCGCGCTGGTTCTGATACGCGTCCACAGGTCACATATATTC
>JADGQN010000381.1 GCA_017881765.1 Syntrophobacterales bacterium
TGATCGAATTTCAATGCGCGCAGCATACTCACCTTATCGAGGAACGAGATGAGGTCCTTCGCGTCGTCATTCGGTATGAAACGGTCAAAGAGCCCCAGACCATCATACAGATGCATGGCTTTCGACTGACCTATGGCCCACAACTCTCCCTGATGAGGCTTCCTCAGTGAAGCGAGAAAAGGTGTGGCCATCACCATATCGCCCAGCCAGTTAGGCAGATAGACTATCGTCTTCCCAGTCACTACGCACACCCATGAACCGGTTGAACTTCACCGTATAGTGTAACCTACCCTGCTCAGCCGCGTGCCTATCCATCTGTGCGATCTCAGCAGCAAAGCTCTTCTTTTCTTCCTCCCAGCTTGCCCGTTCCGTTGCCTCAATGCGGTCAACAAGCTCCCTGTACTGCGCATCTGCCTCCAGGTCGGCATAACGATTCACAAAAGTACAGAAATGACGCTGCACCTTGTCGACGAGGAGATTCGCCTCTTCACCCAGGTCCATACACGTTTCGTCGGTAAAATTATCGAGGCGTTTCATTTTTTCAAAATCGATGGAGCCCTGCGCCTTTGCGATTTCGTAAGCCTCGGTGCCCACATACGGGAAAAAGAGTGACCACCGAAATCTCCCGGGCTTGATCCTCGATAGAAGGTTGACTGTTGCCATAATATCATCTTTGGTTTCGCAGGGCAAACCGATCATGACAAAGGCGGACGTGTGAAGCCCGTATTTGTGGGCGGCAGCAAATGCGTTTTCGATCTCGCGATTCGTCATGAACCGGTGGAGGACGTCCCTCCGCAGGTTGTCGCTTCCGCTTTCGAGGCCGAACTTGACGATCCGGCAGCCTGCCTCCTTTAAGTCTCGCGCAACTTCTTCGTCAAAGAAGCGCACGTGGGCATTACAGACGAAACCTATATTGGTGAGTCCCCTGTACTGAGCCGAGAATTCCCGCAGCCACGCTTTATCCAAGGTGAAGATATCATCGTCAAAAATAAACATCTTGATACGCTGGTAACGGGAGAGAAGATAGTCGATCTCGCCGATTACCCGGTCCACGCTCTCTCTTCGAATATATTCTTTCGGCAGATGGCCCGAGTTCTTGTATAACTTTATGATCTTGTGATTGAGGCAGTACGTGCATCTGAACGGGCAGCCGCGTCCGCACAAGAGACCGACCCAGCCGTCCTTGGCGTCAATCATCGTCTGGAAGTCAAAAATATCGTAGTCCTTGAGGGGCAGGCTCCCGAGGTCGGTATAGGGCCTGAGAGGCTCCAGCACGATCTTTCCCCCATCTCTGTAGCCCATGTTCAAAACACCTTTGGGGCTTTCCTTCGTAAGATATTCGAGGAAGGCCTCTTCTCCTTCGCCTATGCACACGCAGTCGACAACGCGATCCTGCATCACGTCGATGGGCGTCATGGTCGGATGTATGCCTCCAAAGACTATCGGACGCGGAAAATAGGTCTTGATGTCGCGCGCAATCTCGATGGCATACTTATGCTGGTTTGTGACCACGGAGAAACCTATTACGTCGGGATTGATGCGCATTACATCTTTCTTGATCCTTGCGAGGTCAAGAGGGTAGCCCACCTGTTCATTGATGTTGAGCAGATGGGTTTCGATCCCGTGCTGCTTGAGAAAGGCGGAAATGTAGGCTATGCCATAGTTAAAGCCTATCTGGGCATTAATGTTGGGGTATATGAAAAGTACACGCATAAATTACACCAAATTCCAAATCCTAATATTCAAATCCCAAACCAATTTTCCAATATCCAATATCAAAACCCATCATCCGCTCTCTTTGCCGATTCGGCACATTGGACATTCGACATTGTTTCGATATTGGAATTTGGATATTGAAGATTGCTCTTAATGCGGTTCCACATTCTATTTACCTCTTCGAAAACTTCATCCGGCGCGATCGACGTGAGACACGTTCTTTCCTTACAATTCTTGTCCCTGCACGGGCTGCAGGGCAGCTCCTTCCGCACGACCGTGTGCTCCGGGCCGTACGGCGCATTCACCTTTGGATCAGTCGGACCGAAGATCGCCACCACCGGGATACCCGAAAAGGCGGCAAGGTGCATTACACCCGTATCGCCACCCACGTACATGTCAGCTCGCTTGAGCACGGCGCATAACTGGGCTACGCCCAGGTCGGCCGGCAGTACAACCCCGGCCCCTGCCATATCGCGAAGCTGCCTCGCCTCTTCTTCTTCGCCCGGGCCCCACAAAATCAGCACGGTTGCCGGTATCGACTCTTTCATACGCCTCAGCAGCTCCGCATACCTGGCAAGGTCCCATCGCTTGAACGCGCTGCCCTTACTGCAGAAAGGAAAAAGCGCGATGATGGGAGGCCGTATGGCATGCTCCGTCAGTAAATCGTTCACGTAGTTTTCCGCGCTTGGCGGGGCAACAAGCTCCACGCGCGGCACGGTCCCGTTGATTCCGAGGTGGCGGACAAGCAGCATGTTCCTCTCGACCTTATGAAGATGCGCGTCGGCGCCGTCAACTCTTTCGTCATAGGCTAGCCAGCTGCCTTCTCTTGCGAACGTTCTGGCGAAGCCGATCTTTTTCTCTGCGCGCGCGGCATAGTCCAAGAGGGCGCTTTTCAATAGCCCGTGAAAGTCAATGAGCACATCATATTTTATTGCGCGCAATTTCTTGAAGAAGCCACTCAGAAGACGGAGAGTCTCCAGGCCCGAGCCTCCTTTCAGACTCTTCATGATGAGATCGCGGGGGAACCGTACAACGTGATCAACAAAACCCTGGCACGACAGAAGCTCCGCAATCGATCCTTCCACAAGCCAGGAGATTCTTGTGCCGGGCGATCCCTCCTTGAGGGCCTTTACTGCAGGGAGGCTCATCAGTACGTCACCCAGGGAAGTCAATCGTACGACAAGGATTTCATGCGGATGAGGCATTTCTGAAGATTTCCATGACATCGGAAGGGATGCGTATTGGTTTCCTTTCACCGTCAACGCAGATATGTTTCGTGTGACCATCAACGATGATGGCACCATCCTTGGATATCTCGTAATGGAAGGTAAGGCCGCGCGATTTCACGTCGGATAGGCTGGTTCGGACAGAGAGGAGGTCATCGTACGTAGCAGCATTATGGTACTTGATGTCGATGCCCGTCACGACCAGATGATAGCCCATCTCCTCAAACTTCCTGTATGCGAAGCCCTTCTCACGCATGAACTCGCTTCTTCCGATCTCGAAATACTGCGGGTAGGTTCCGTAATAGACAATGCCCATCTTGTCCGTATCCGCGTACCTGACCCGGACAGGCACGTCCACATAAGCCCCAACCGCATTTTTGTTATGGCTTTCCTTGACCCTTGACAGCGGAGCATCCTGTAAGGACCCTTGACCCTTGACAGCGGAGCATCCTGTAAGGACCCTGCCTTCAGGGTCCATGCTACAGCGCCCTCAGATATTCCGGCCTCAGAAGTGACGGGTCCTTCTGATCCAGGACATGTCTGATCGCCCTCAGTGCCTTCTCCTTCTGCTCAGGCAACCATACTTTGATGGGAAGATAATTCGAGGCGTGGTTTGACGCAAAGAACCCGTGCGTTACGTTTGTATGCTCGATCATGGTTGCCAGCTCTTCAAGGAGCATGTAAGGATCAGGGACCTGGAAGGTGCCGTTGTCGATGTCTCTGGCAAGCTGGGTGCCTGGTACCACAATGATGCTCAGGGCCCCCATATACTCCGCATCGATCCTGGAAAGGAATTTCCCCGTCTCCTCAGCGTGGATCTTGCTCCGCTCTACCCCTCCGAGACCGAGCAGCACCGTTACCGAGAGCACTATGCCTGCTTCTTTCACCCTATGACACGCCTCTTCCATCTTATCTAAGGTCGTGCCCTTGCACACCCGGTCCAGCGTGACCTGGTCGCCCGACTCCACACCGAGATAGAGGATACCGAGCCCCATTTCCCTTAACGCTTTCAGCTCATCCACTGATTTTTTCAGGACAGACTTCACGTTGCCGTAAACGCCGATCCTCTCCAGTCTTGGGAAGGAGTCTTTCACCAGTTCAACGATCGGTACGAGTCGTTTCTGAGGAATAATCAGGGCGTCCCCGTCAGCAAGAAACACCTTGTTCACATGCTTGGCGAAGGCCTTCGCCTCGTCCACATCTTCCTTGATCTCTTCGAAGCTTTTTACCCGGAATTTCTTATCTTTGAAAGAACCGCAGAAGGTACATCTGTTGTGTGAACAACCCACGGCCACCTGTAGAATGAGGCTGTGGGCTTCGCTGGGTGGTCTGTATATCGCACCTTCGTATTTCATTTTTCAATCCTGTAGACCTTTTCTCCTTCCCTGATAAAGCCGAATTTCTGTCTGGCCAGTTCTTCCAGATACCGGTCATCCTTTTGCAGCCGGTCAACCTGGACCTTCAACAGCAGATTCTCGCTTTCAAGCTTCGCGATCGACCGATTGGTAGCGCTGATCTGTCTCTTCAGCTTTACGTAGTCGAGAAGCCCGTGCTCTGAAAATAGAGCGATAAACAGGAAGGTCAGTATAGTGACAAGGATCGCGTATTTCCTTGTCAGCATTTCAAACATGCCTTTATTGTAGAGGGAGAAGGCTGAAAAGTCAATAAGGATAGTTCCAGCGCAGCGGTCTTCC
>JADGQN010000382.1 GCA_017881765.1 Syntrophobacterales bacterium
TGTAGTCGTGTCACCTGAAATTATGAAATCAGAGGATAGCCCCATCCAGCGAGAGCAACTGATCGGTATTGCTGGCCGCTCCCTCCGTCTGCCGGCTCGTTTTCATCCTGACGCGTCTGCTTTTGAATACCACAGAGAGCGCATATTCAGGCGTTGACAGATGACGACGCAGAAGATCCTGCCGTGAAAGACTCGAAGAGATCAGGTTCATACATTTTTTGAAGTGCGAGAACTCACCGGGCAGCACGCGCCATACGTCATCAGTCGACAAGGAACTGATGTCTCAAGTCGTCGAACTAAGCAAGGACCCCAACCAGCCTTCTTGGCCAGCCCTTGCTAGATTTGTTTCTTCGTATCGTGCCCGTCTTGGGATTATAGTACAGCCGAGTAACTGTCTCGACGACCGCATGACTTGCTATCATCGCACTCTCGGCGACCTCTTATGTTCAGAAGTTCGTGCACGGTTCGGATGACGAACTGCAAGTCCGCCGTCCCGGAAACATACTTGCCCCGGAAGTTGTCTCCGTCCTTCTGCCACTGTGTGTGCGCGGGATTCTCCGAATTGCCCAGGAAGGCGGCGATCGGCTCATCCTCCGCCATGACAAGTGACCGCACGCCGCGAGTCCGGGGAGCGCGAACGTCCGGAACGATGATGCCTTCGCGAATGAAGACGGGGCGACCGCTTTGCTCGGAGCCGTCGCGATACAGAAACACGTCAAAAAAACTTTCACGTGGCGGTTGATTCTTCTCTCTGACGCTGATCGGAACGCGGACTGCAATCCTGTCTCCGCGTTCGTACCGGTTTTGCAAATCGATCAAGGAATCCTCGGGAAAAAGTTCCTTCGACCACTGCCACGCTCGCTTTGTGTCCGGGCTCGACAGCCTAACGAAACTGGATTCGTCAAGCGAATTCGCCCATTTCGCCAATTCGACGAGCGGAAGTGTTTCCCGCTGCAGGTCATTGCCTATCTTCCTGATTTCGCGCTCCATGGATGACGTATCAAGAATGGTTTCAATGCTGCCGGTTTCGACTATAACCTCCAGCCGGCCCCGCAGGATCGGCTAGAAATAACCGCGCAAGACGGCATGGACGAGATTCTCGTCAGTGAGGTCGAGATCGCACCATGGAACGACGATGGTAAGACCAGGATCGTCGCCGCGCTGAACGTCGAAGGCTTGAGAAAAGGCATCTATGAAGGCGGCGTCTTCGATGGGCAGAACCAAGTCTTCATCGCCATTTTCGGAAGGGCAGCCAAGCCAGCCGTCTGGTGTGTAGCGCGTTCCGCTGACATCGTGGGATTTCAGGACCGACATGCCCATCAGCAGTTTCTTCGTGTCATTACTCCGTACCGTCAGCCCGAATATGCTGTTGATCCGGCTGGCCCGTGGGAAGACCTGCTTCCCGACGCCCCAGCGACCGATGTCCTTCTCACCTTTATCGGATCGTCCATCCGCGCGGAAGAAGTGCCAAAAACGGTTGCTTGCGCCGAACGCGGGTTTCCACTCGGTTGGATCGCCGGTAAGGCCAGTCGTTCCAAAGTCTTCAAAGACAAGGACAGGGCAGTTGTCGTGCTCGTCAGGGATTTCACGCAGCCCGTTTCCAGGCGCTTTGAGATGTTCGTCAAGGCCGGTCAGGAAGGGGGCAACCGCCGATCTGGGCACGGCGGCATCGTTTCCGCTGACGCGGATTCTAACGAAGACCTTCCCGTCAGCGCGCCGCGCGTCGAGCGAGTTTTGAATCCCTTCCCGTACAAGCGCTTCGCCGGGGTTGCTGATGGCATCTGCGGCGAAGAACTCTCCCTGAATGGGCTCGCGGGCCTTCTGGCATGGACGCATTGTGTCAAATCGCCACGAATAGGTCATGGTCAGCCGTCCTCCTTTCCTCGGTTATTGCGCGTGTTCGATGGGGGGGTCAGGTCTTGTTGTTTTCATGGCTACACGCTCAGCAGATCAGCGATTAGCAGCAATTCGATCTGGAGAGGGGTCACGCTATCCATAAGATCTTCACTTCTTGTTCCACCTGTTTGAACTCCTTGTCGCCTGTGACGAGTTCTGCTTTGCGAAGCTTGGCCAGAGCTGCAGCGAAACAATCAGCATACGACATTTTTTTACTTGCCTTTAACTCCGCTGCCTTCTTTGCGAGTTCCATATCAACCGTCACAAACTGGATTGGGAGCGTCGAGAGGAGATGACCGATCTGCTCAGCCCTTTCTCGCCCTGCTTCCCGCAGCGTGATGTAGTAGACCTCTCCCCAGTTCACCACGCAGAGAAGAAGCGCACGCCCCGAATCTCGTGCGACCTTGAACACCTCAACCATCCTGTCCTTCCCGTCCTCGCCCTCAAGGTACGAGATAAGACTGTAAGCGTCCAGGACCCGGAGAGCAGGCCTCACAACAGGCGCTCCTTTGCTTTCTCCTCCTTCAATGCTTTCAGCAGCTTCCCTTTTGTGCCCATCACGCCTGCCATGCTTTCAATGTACTCGTCCGTGATCGGCTTAACTACTATCTCCCCATCCTTCTCGTAAATGAAAACCTGAGTCCCCTTTTTTATACCGAATCTCCGACGGAGCTTCGACGGAATGACTACCTGGCCCTTTGTGGTTACCACTGCCTTCTCCACCTGTCCTCCTTTGCTAATACCGATCTTAATATGTATACCCATTTTTATTGTGTTAGTCAATAATAAAATGTAATACAGTTTTTAAACGTATACCATAATCCATGAGGCGGCTCAGGGAAGCGGTTGGGCTGATTCCTTTTTATTGCATGTTGTCCACAGCTTGATCCCAAGCGCCTAGCATTGCCCGTTTAAATCGCACGCGCATTGTGCCAAGTTCTTGCCCTGTCACTTTCCTCCACCACAGCCCAGCACGCAGGGCATCTCCGCACCCACTTCTGGGCGCATACCCTTAAATTATTGCACGTTATTCTGTACTTTGGAAAGAAGAAAAGGGGGCGAGGAGAACAACAACCGTTGCGGGTTACGAGTTGCGAGTTATGGAAGATTGAGGCAAGGGGCATGGGTCAAAGTTAAAGAGAGAGGCCGCAGGTACAGGTTACGAAAAATGAAACGGTGTCTCACACCCGCTCCCTTCGGCCACTAGAGCTCACAGAGTTCTCAGGTCAAGCCCGACGCCTGCGGCGTATGCATCAGGGCTATGCTACCAAGCAACACAGGGGTGAGGCTGACTCGTAAGGCAGTGTTATCGCTTTTCCCGTTCCAAACTTCCTTCCAGTTCCGCTTCGATTTTCTCAATCGTGGGCAAGCTGGACTTGAATTCTTCAGGAAGGGACTTAGTAATCTCTCTTTGCCACTGTGCCACACCGATTGGTTTTTTGTAACCGGCAAGCGAGTATTCGACGATTGTCTGGTTTTTTTCCTTAACCAGCAGCAAACCGATGGTGGGTTTGTCATCGGGGTGCCGGAGCACATGGTCCACAATGTTCGGATAGAAGCTTGTCCGGCAACGCCAGGTTGCTGCGTCAAGGAATTTGTGCAACGGTGCGTTGCACAATTGAGTGGTCGGGCCAGCATTCGGCGAACTTACGCATATACTTGAGGTTGCGGGGCGAGAAGCCATTCATATCGGGGAATGCTACCTTCAGATCATGAGACAGACGATCAATGACTTTGGCGCCCCAGCCTTCGGTATGCTGGTTCTCCAGGATCTGCTTACCTATATCCCAATACATCAAACCATGAGTCAGCGAGATGCCCGTGGCGACCTTACCCTGACACGAGTAGGATCAACGATGGCTACGCAAGCTGCCAGCGCCTCCAAATCTGTTGACCGCACAAAATCAGCAATGAACCTGTTTACGGTCAATGGACCGAAAGACGAAGGACGGAACAAAATGATTCCGGGATGGGCGCCGGGAGGGTACTTCCGAAGATCGGCAAACTCAACGTCAAGGGTAAGTAGCATCCGCCCTTCTTTGATGGATACTGCAGCCACTTCTGTATCCGGGCGTGAGAGGAGGTTTTCATCGGCGGCTGTCAATACATCATGCCCAAGACCGTTCAAAACAGGCTTCAAGTGACGGGACAGGTTCTCGTCCAGCTTGAGCTTCATACAGATACCGCAGTCTTCCAGATACTTTCATGAGACAGCTCCGCTGCATAGGCCAATGCCGCGCGTATGTCTTCTACGGTAAGCTGAGGGTAGTGGTCAATAATATCCGCTTCAGTCAGACCCTCTGCCAGCCCATCCAGAATGACTGCGATCTCAATACGTGTGTCCCCGATGCACGGTCTTCCTCCGCACACATCAGGCTTCAGGGTAACCCGTAGCTTTAATGCGTGGTCCTTCATACCTCTCACCTCCTGAATTCCCCCTTGAATTATACCATGACAGGGCTGAATCACCTTCTCTTCCGCGCGTGCCTCATCGGCCCAAGGTCATTTCGCCTAAGCTTATTGTACCACATTCAGCAGAGGATCAGGCCGGTTTAAGAAGCAGGGGCACGTTCCGAGAACCTGGAGTTCCGGGAGAAGTGTGTATTTTGAGTTGCCCGGCACCACCGACCCAAACCCCGCGGGTTAGCCAACACCACGGTCACAAAACGGTACCGGCCGAGGCGAGTTTCGGTGCGTACCGAGGCGACAAGGGCGAGCGGGCCGG
>JADGQN010000075.1 GCA_017881765.1 Syntrophobacterales bacterium
AAGAGAGGCTCCCCGGAGACAATGTCAACGTAAATGCCTTCCCTGTGATTATCCGCATACTCGTTCTTAAAGGGTGGCTCTGTGCCTTCCCTCTGGGTCACGTCGTATTGGATCGGCGTCAGCATTTTCCTCAGCGTTGCATCGTCCGGCTTCTTGAAGTTTCGCCAATCTCGTGCATGCGAGCTTTCCATCTGGCTTCTCCCTGTCTCTTTAGAGGATTGGTCGGTACCGGCGCCGCCGGGCCGCGGGGCCCGCTCGTCGCGTGCCGGGGCTTGACATCCCGCGACAATCAGCAGCATCATGCCCGCGATGATTGCAATATGGCCTCTCGGCATCGCCTAGCAACCTCTTCTTATCAAATAGTACATCCGGCGTCAGCTGCTCTTCGGCCCGGCGAGGGCCCTGCGAACCGCCTCAGCCATCTCCTTCTTTGATGCAGGCTTCATGACGAACTCCCGGATACCAGTCTCTTTCGCCGTTTCCCTGGATATATTCTCGCTGTATCCCGTGCAGAGGATGACAGGTAAGCCTGGCCGTTCCTTGAGGAGCTTTGTGGCGAGCACGAGCCCGGTCATTTCAGGCATTGTCTGGTCGGTGATGACAAGATCAAACCTCTTCGGGTCCTGCATGAAGAGCGCGAATGCTTCCATGCTCGACTTCGTTGCGATGACCTCATAGCCCAGTTTGGCAAGCATTGCCTGACCCAGTTCCGCCATCGCCTCCTCGTCGTCCACGAAAAGAATCCTCTCCGTACCTCCCGGTATAGCGCCAGCAGAGGAGCCCTCACCTTTACCTTTTTCGTCCATCATCGCTGCCGGAAGATAGACCGTGAACAGAGAGCCTTGACCCGGTTCACTCCAAACGGCAATCCCTCCCCCATGGCCCTTCACAATGCCATAGACCACGGAAAGACCGAGCCCGGTACCCTCGCCCTTCTCTTTTGTGCTGAAGAAGGGCTCGAATATGCGTTTCCTGACCGATTCGCCCATCCCGCATCCTGTATCCTTCGCGGAAAGAACAAGGTATTGACCGGGGGTCATATCGCGGTCGGGAAGAAGATCTTTTGAATCAAGTCCCGCGCTGTCCAGCGAAATTTGGAGCATCCTTCCTTTCTCCCGCATCGCGTACGCAGCGTTTGTAATAAGATTCATGATAACTTGCTGGATCTGCGAAGGATCCGCATGGACTACGTCCGGGGAAGCCCGCAGGTCAAGCTTCATCTGGATGGTGGTGGGCAGAGAAGCCCTGAGCAGGGTGAATGTCTCCTTGACAAGGGGCGACAGGTGAAGAATCCTTCTCTCCCTCTCGGACCTTCTGCTATACGTGAGGATCTGCTTCACCAGGTCTCTTCCTCTCACCGTCGCGCGGAGTATCTGTTGCAGATTGTGACGGGGGCCGTCTTCAGCAGTATCCTCGAGCGCGATCTCAGCGTTACCGAGAATTGCCGCAAGAATATTATTGAAATCGTGGGCGATGCCTCCCGCAAGCGTTCCGATCGCCTCCATCTTCTGCGCCTGACGGAGCTGCTCTTCGAGATACCTCTGCTCCGTGATGTCCCTGATAAGCCCCTGGATACGCACCGGCTTACCGTCGTCAAAGCGCACATGACCCTGGACCCATATCCAGGCGGGTACCCCGTCAGCGCGCCTGATACGACACTCGAGGGCCCCGGGACGGCCTCCCTTCACGGCCTCCCGGAACTTTCTGTCGACTTCGGCACGATCCTCGGGAAGTACGTGCTCGAGGAACATTTCATAGGTCCAATGAGGCAGCAACGAGTCATAGCCGAATATCTGGTCATGTCGAAGGGACCGCCAAGCCGTGCCTGTTGCCAAGTCGAGGTCCCATGCCCCCAGTTGGGCAGCCTCCATGGCAAGTTTCAAACGCTCTTCGCTCTCCCGCAACGCCTCCGCGGCCTGACTTCGCTCGACAGCGTAACGGATCGACCGCTCCAGAAGGTCCGCGCTTATCTGCCCTTTTACGAGATAATCATCCGCCCCCGCCTTCATCGCCTCCATATCGACATCAAAATTCGGGTGTCCGGTGAGAAAGATGGCGGGCGTACAGTCGCCTCTCCCCCGTATCGCCTCCAGAATCTCGATGCCGTTGCGTTCGCCGAGCCGGTAGTCAACGAGACAGACATCA
The DNA here is from genome assembly GCA_017881765.1 of Syntrophobacterales bacterium. Taxonomy (GTDB): domain Bacteria; phylum Desulfobacterota; class Syntrophorhabdia; order Syntrophorhabdales; family WCHB1-27; genus JADGQN01. Next base: position 2,146 of record JADGQN010000075.1, read on the forward strand.
TGTTTCTTGTCGGCCGTTGCGCCGATCGCATCGGCATATGTTTGTGCCCAGTCTATCTCGTAACGGGCCGAACCGATCTGCGAGAGCAGCTTCCGGACCAGTATATAATCATCTTCATCATCTTCGATAAGAAGGACCTTGAGCGTAGATTCACTCATGAACGGCCTCCTGTGCCCCCGGGTAATTCAACGATCTCGAACCAGTAGCTTCCGAGGGACTTGATGACGTCCACCAACCCCTGGAAGGTAACCGGTTTGGTGACATAGGAGTTAGCGCCCAGGTCGTAGCTCCGGAGCACGTCCTCTTCCTCTTTTGACGTGGTGAGCACAACGATTGGTATGGCCCGGAGGTCCGGATCACTCTTGATCTCCTTCAGCGCCTCGCGGCCGTCCTTCCTGGGCATGTTCAGATCGAGCAGAATGAGCCCGGGCCGGGGTGCCAATGCCGGGTCCGTGTAGTTGCCTCGTTGATGAAGATAGTCCATCAGCTCCTCACCGTCCTTAACAAAGCGCAGATCATTGCAGAGTCTGCTCGCCTCGAATGCTTTACTCACGAGCAGACAATCATCCTGATCATCGTCGGCCATCAGAATCGTAATTGAGTTTGAACACGTGACATTGGTCATTCCGTTCCTCCCTTAGGTTGTTTCGCCGGCAGCGTGACGATAAACGTCGACCCCTTTCCGGCGATACTCTTTGCCGTGATCGTTCCACCATGGCGCTCCACAATTTTCCGACATATGGCAAGACCGATGCCTGTTCCCTCATAGGTTCCGCGCCCGTGAAGCCGTTGAAACGGGGTGAATATGCGGTCCAGATACTTCTCGTCAAAACCGATGCCGTTATCTTCGACAAAGATCCGGTAGGTTCCGTCGCGTGACGCGCCCTTTTTCGGGCCTGGATTCTGAATAGGCTCTCCATAGACCCTGATGACCGGCTTTTCGTCTCCGTGGAACTTGAGCGCATTGCCGATGAGATTCTGAAAGAGCTGGCGCATCTGGGTCGAATCGGCGTCGATACCGGCCAGGTCTCCGATCTCAACCCGACCACCCGTCTCCTTTATGCTTGCTTCCAGGTCCCCGACCGCCTCACGCGCCACGGCCGCCAGATCGATTTGGGAGAAGGGCTGGGCCTTCGTTGTCACGCGTGAGTAATTGAGCAGGGATTGTATCAGGGCCTGCATGCGGACAGCAGCTTTCTGCATCCGATCCAGATAATCGAGCCCTTCTGCGTCGAGGGAGCCTGCGTGGTCACTCTTCAGCTGGTCGCCGAATGCCTGAATCTTCCGGAGGGGCTCCTGCAGATCGTGTGATGCCACGAAGGCAAAATCCTGCAGCTCACGGTTGCTCACTTCCAGTTTTGCGGCGTATTTCTCTATCGCCTTTTCCGCCTGCGTGCGTACGAGCACCTCTTGCTGCAAGGCGGCGTAAGATTTTTTCAGTTCCGCGGCCATCTTGTTAAACGCTTCCGACAGTTGGCTCAGCTCGTCGTGGGCGGTAAACGGTATCTCATAGTCGAGATCGCCTTCCGCAATAATCCTGGTGCCTTTCTGGAGTTTTGAGATCGCGGTCGACGTGCGCCACATGATCGTAAGCGAGATAAGAAGCACGAGCGCTGAGAAGATCCCGGTCAAGAACAGCACGAGCAGATTGGCCCTTTTCTGCGCCGCGGCCCACTTCTCATCCGCCAGTTGCTCGAGCCGTCCCGCATCGGCTGAGATTTCTCCTATTCTTTCCAGAAGCTGGCCTGTCAGGCGGTCCTCCAGAGCGCCAGCGGGCATGAGCCCGTCTTTCTTGCCTTTCCAGGAACCCTGAAGCGTAGAGAGCAACAGCGTTACCGAGTCATGATTCTGGCGCAGCCTGCTCATGATAGCTTCTTCGCCCCGGTCATCAGGCTCTACCCTCGAAACAAGAGCGGCGAGAGAGGCTTGAAGCTGCTCGAGCTGCGCCCTTGGCCGTTCTTCATGGTAGAGCAGGTAGTAGTGGGTCACCTGGTTGAGGGACGAGGCATTCTGTCGTATCTCGTTGACAACATGTACCTTCTTTTCCACCCTTCCAACCTGATGGCCGGTATATAGTACCGTTGCCGCCACGAGAAGGAAGAGTCCGACGGGCAAAATAGCGCCGAGGGTAAGCTTTGTCCTAATCCGCATCAGACATCCGTTATCGACCTATCGTTACGGCTTCAGGATAGACTGCCTTCAACCCGTTCACATATATGCTTTCCAGAAAGTTCGGGACCGTTGTTTGTTTTACAAGCTTGCGCGCAATGGCCCAGCGGGCTTCGTCCTCCAGATTGTTGACGAGGGCCTGGTCGAGCACTGTTCTGAAATAGTAGTTGTTCCATAAAGCCGCGAGCAGGCGTTGCTCCAACGCAAGCTGGCCGGCGGTGATACGAATCGCCTCATCGCGGTGTTCAAGGATAAAGCGCCCGGATTTCACCAGAGCCCGTAAGATGCGCTTAACGGTCTCAGGCTTTTTTACGACGAACTCCTGAGACGCGACCATATTCCACGTCGCCCTGTAGAGACCCGCAGTACGAAACGTTTGCGCCTTCGGACCGAGTTCCCCCTCAATCTGAGAGGCGTAGGGGTCCCAGATCGCGACCGCATCCACTGCGCCGCCTTGTATTGCCCGGTTCATCTCGGTAGGTCTAACGCCGACAATTTTGGTCTGGTTCCTCGGTATGTCGTAGAAATGAAGGAACGTATCGAAAAAATAGTCCGAGTGCGTACCCACCGGCACGCCGATAGTCTTGCCTTTCAAGTCAGAGGGTGCTGAAATGCCTTTATCCTTTCGCGCGACGACCGCGCTGCCCAATTCTGAGTCTCCTATGGTAGCGAGGATATAGAGCTTCGCGCCTTCCATAATGGTTTGCATGATAGGCGTTTCCACGGAAATCGCCAGATCGGTCTTGCCCCCCAGCGCAGCCTTGAGTGCATCCTGACCGGATGGGAATGACTGAAGTGATACTTCGAGTCCCTCCCTTGAAAAGTAACCCTGGTCGAGCGCCACATAGACCATAGCTGAAACAGGAGTTGTGCCGATAGCGATCGTCAGTTTCTCAAGCGGCGCAACTTTGCCCGCGAATACGCCGGCGCGATTTGACCAGAGGTAGAGAGCCGCGCACAGCGCAAGGATGACGAGAGCGACTGCAGCCCAAGCCAGCTTTTTTCTCCCCGCGCTTTCGCTCGCTGGATTCATCTAACACCTGTGGTCACTGAGTCCGGCCGAACGGCTTTCAGTGCTTCCGGATAAAGGCTCCCCATGAAGTTGGGTACCTCTGTCCCTGTCACCAGCTTGTTCCGAATGGCCCAGCGTGCCTGATTTTCAAGGTTGACAAGGAGCGACTGGTCGAGCGCGATGCGAAAGTAAAAGTCATTCCACGCTGCCGCAACCACTGCCTTGTCCACGCGAAGATGAGAAGCGACAATCTGCTGCGCCTCGGCCGGCTTTTCAATGATAAAGCGTTCCGCACTGATGACGGCACGCAGCATCTTCTGAACCGCCTCGGGCCTCTTCTTGACGAGATCAGGCACAGCAATGATATTCCATGTTTCCCGGTAAAAGCCTGTGGCATAATAGGTCTGCACGGCTGCGCCCAGCTCCGCCCGGACCCTTCCCGCCACCGGCTCCCAGGTAGCGACAGCGTCCACACGCCCCGCGGTCAAGGCGGGTTGCATCTCGTCCGGTTTCAGCGGGACCGTCTTCGTCGTCTGTTTCGGCACATTATAGAAATCGAGAAAGCTCTCCAGAAAAAAGTCCGAGGCGGTGCCGGGCGTCACGCCGATGGCCTTGCCTTTCAGGTCCGCGGGCTGGGAAATCCCCTTATCCTTTCGCGCAATGATGGCAAGGTCTTTTTCCGAGTCGCAGATTGTGGCGATGACGAAGAGCCGGCTTCCCCCCATCACCGTGAACACGACCGGCGTTTCCGAAGCGGTGGCCATGTCCGCCTTGCCGCCCATTGCGGCTGCCAGTGCATCCTTACCGGCAGCGTAGGGCTCGACAGAGACGTCCAGGCCTTCCTGTCGAAAGAAGCCCCGGTCGAGTGCGACGTAGATGGGCGCGGACATGGAGATGGAGGCAATGGCAATGGTCAGTTTCTCAGCCGAGGTGCCTCTACCCGCGAACGGGCCGATCTGTCCGAGCCAGAGAAAGATGCCGGCACACAGCACCAGACCGACAACCACGACTGCGATTAGGACCCGCCTCCCCTTCCCTGTGCTCACCTTTGTTGAATTCACCTAATCTCCTATGGTCACCGCATCCGGCCGGATAGCTTTCAATCCTTCTGCATACAGGCTTCCCATGAAATTGGGCACCGACGCGGCAGGGACGAGCTTGTTCTGTATGGCCCAGCGCGCCTGGCTTTCCAGGTTCACAAAAAGCGCTTGATCGAGCATGACCTTGAAGTAGTAGTCGTTCCATCCGGAGGCCGCCGTCTCCTTCTCCACGCGAAGATGAGAAGCGACGATCTGCTGCGCCTCGGCCGGCTTTTCGACGATATACTGTTCCGCTTTGATCAGTGCCCGTAGCAGTCTCTTCACGGCATCAGGTCGTTTCCTCACAAAATCGGCGGAGGCGACCATATTCCACGTATTCCGGTAGATGCCGGTCGCGTAATAGGTCTGGGCGTTTGCGCCCAGTTCCCGCTGGATCCGCGTCACAGTAGGCTCCCAGGTCGCTACCGCATCCACACGTCCCGAAGTCAACGCCGGTTGCATCTCCTCCGGTTTCAACGGAACAATCTTTGCGCTCTTCTTCGGGACTCCATGGAATACGAAAAAGTTGTCCAGGAAAAAATCCGCGCTGGTGGCTGGCGTCACGCCGATGGTCTTGCCTTTCAGGTCCGCGGGCTGCAAAATTCCTCTGTCTTTTCGCGCGACCAGAGCGGAGTTCTTTTCCGATTGGGCGATGGTCGCGATGACAGCGCATGTCTGTCCTGCCATCACGGTCAGCACAATCGGGGTGTCCGATACGGTCGCCAGATCGGCCTTGCCGTCCAGAACGGTCTTGAGACACTCTTTGCCGGAAGTGAATGATTCAAGAGAGGTATCCAGACCTTCCTGGCGGAAGTAGTTCCGGTCGAGGGCGACATAGATAGGCGCGGACATGAGGGTTGGGGAAACGGCAATGCTAAGTTTCTCAAGCGGGGTGCCCTTGCCCGCAAACGGACCGATGTGGCCGTACCATAGGACAATGAGGGCAACGGCGATAAGGCCGGCCCCGCCCCATATAAGCGACTTCCCTGTTCTGCTTATTCTCCTCACCGCTTTCCGCCATGTTTGATAAATGTCCCGTTGCGGTATTCCTCGAAGGCGATCTGCAACTCCTCGCGGGTGTTCATCACTATGGGCCCGTACCACGCAACCGGTTCACGTATCGGGTTCCCGGATACCAGCAGGAAACGCACGCTCTCGGATTCGGTAGAGGCGACTATCTGATCTCCATCATCAAAAACGACAAGACTATTGTTGCCTATGAAAGCCTTCCTTTCCATATCAAAATAGTTCGCCCCTTCCAACTCATAAGTGAATGGATTCTTCTCCCGACAAAAATAGCCCTCGCCGGCAATGACATAGGCGAAGGCGGTGTGGCCCGCTTTGGCGGGGTGGATAAATTCTGAATGGGCAGCCACGGTCACGTCAAGATATTCCGGATCAGTAACAATATCTCTCACCGGCCCCTTCGTGCCCTTGACTTCGCCGCAGATGATCTTTACCGTCACGCCACTGCCCGTGGAGACCTCCGGTATTTCACCTCTGGTCAAGCCTCGATAGCGCGGGTCCATCATCTTATGGGACGCAGGCAGGTTGGCCCACAGCTGAAAGCCCCCCATGTGGCCCTGGGCATCGCCCTTTGGCATTTCCTGATGGATGATGCCGCTGCCCGCTGTCATCCACTGGACATCCCCGACGCTGATGACGCCTTCATTCCCCATGCTGTCGCCGTGTTCGACTCTGCCTTCAAGAACGTAGGTAATGGTCTCGATTCCTCGATGCGGATGCCAGGGGAACCCCTTTATGTACTGGCGCGGATCATTTGAACGAAAATCATCGAGAAGCAGGAACGGGTCAAGATCCGGCACTTCGCTGGACCCAAACGCACGTTTCAGATGGACTCCCGCGCCCTCAATGGTGGGCTTGCTCCTGATGACTTTCAGAATCTTTCTGTTTTTAGCCATAGTACCACTCCTCCCATAGGGTAAGTTAGTGTCAGGGAGGATGGGTGTCAAGCCGTTATACCAATTCGCCTTCATGTGTATACCTTCGTTGTCGCTGCGTCGCTCTCCTCGACGTACTTATAGTACGCCTGCGTCGGCTCCTCGCTGCCGCCTCGGTCTCCCCTATGAATGCAAATTGGTATTAATCCTTCAGTTGCAGATGAGCCATCGGCTCGGGGGCTAGAGTCTTGCGGTTTCGATCATGACTCTGAGATTCTCTATCGGGGTGCGTGGAGGCACAGCACATCCGGCCATCAGCACATAGCCTCTCTTCCCACCTTGCTGGAGACATTTCAGGGTCTCTCGTTTCACGTCCTCGACTGTCCCGAGGAGAAGGGCGTTGATCGGGTCTACGTTTCCGCCGATGCCGCAACGACCGGCCAGTTTCTCCTTAGCCTTGGAAAGATCCATGCATTGATCAAGACTCAGGATTTTTGCCCCGGTTTCTGCCATCATATCGAGAATCGGGTCGGTGTCCCCGCACACGTGAAGTATGACAGGAATTTTCAAGCTTCTTATGAAACGTTGAAGATGGGGAAGGACCATTTCTCCGTAAACCTTGCGTGACACCATGGTCGACGAACCTACCGGATCCGCTACGATAAGACCGTCAACACCTACTTCTTCGAGGGCTCGCCCGAACTGAGAGAGCAGTTCCTCTACTTTGTCCAGCAGCCTTTCAACGAGCGCTTTGTTTTTCATGACAGCTCTCATCATTCTTTCCGTACCCAGCATGCGGGCACAGTTCGTAAAAGGCCCTTCCACCAGAGAAAGCACCGGTACCTCTCTTGAAGGGGCGTTTACGAGCTGCTCCGCTACACTCACCATAAGCGGCAGCCTTCCATCCCGTCGGACATCAGGAGCCGAAAGGGCATCGACATCCGCCGCGCTCCGTAGGTCGAGAGGCACGGCATCGGCAGCGCCGGAAGAGAGAAAACCGATGGAACAGCCGAATGCTTCGGGAATGTAAAGAGGGTCAATGTAGGCAAAAAACGCATCGTGACCTACAGCTTTCTGGGCGTCTATCTGCGCTTTAACCATGGCCTCTGCGTCATAGATGAGCGTCTTTAAAGGGATGCCGGAGAAGCGGGCGACCCAGGCACTCACTGTAGGAATCGCGGGTACGCGCTCCACCTCTTCCAGCGCCACTGCCTTCCTGAAGGAATCGATCTGAATGCTCATCACGTGCCTCCCCTGCCTGTAATGCGTGGACCGCTGGTCAGCGGTCATTAAGCAGGTTACTCCAATTCGCGGCCCCATGTCATCGCAAAAGTGAGGCCCGGACATTATTGTCGAGGCCCGCCGGGATAGTTCGACATTTCTCGCCCGTTTGTCATCACGCCTGGGCGTGCGACCCTCTTAAGTGCTTATAATCATTTATGGTACAATAATAGAGGCAATGGCATGGCAGTTGCTCTGTTACTCATCAGGGAAAGGAGGGCTAAGGATCATGTTTGCCATCAGGAGTAAGTTGCTGCTTGTTTCACTTGCTATCGTTATCGGATTGCTATTGCTACCGGCCGTGGGTGCACAGGCTCGTGGTGGTCACGGCGGAGGGCATGGCGGCGGTGGATTTCATGGCGGCGGGCACTTTGTCAGTGGCAGCCATTTTGGAGGTCACCCCGGTTTTCACGGTGGCGGAGGTTTTCGCCATTTCGGCGGCTTTGTAGTGCCTGGGTATGTGCGGCCCTACTATGGTTATCCGTACCCGTATTCCCCATACGTATGCTATGACCCGTATTACGGGTACTACCGGTCTGCTTACCCTTGCTATTAAAGTAAGGGTCCAGGGGTGCTTTCAGGGTTACTAAAGGAAGAGAGCTATGACTTCTTGTCGTGCAGGCGGAACCGTTGCAGTTCTGCCTTAAGCCAGTCGCCACTAAGAACCGGCGTTGCGTCGCCGCATTTGATCTGATAGGGTTTGCCGCTCAGACTGCTTGCGGAGCCCGCTCGCTCGATCACGTCCTCAGCGCAACTGACCTCGCCTTTCCTGCACAGGTACCGGTACTTGAGTTCCAGATGGGCGCGGGCCTGGTGGGCGTCATGCCAGCTGCCATTCCTGTAGAACTGGCAACCGGAGTTGTCGATGTAATCGAAGAGGTGCGCAACCTCGGATTGAAACGCGGGAGGAGGGTCTGCTGCAAGCGCAACAGAGAAAATAAGCATGCAGAACAGCAAACAAAACAAGAGCGCTTTCATTGATCTTTTGAGCCTCACCCTAAACCCCGCATCCGTCTTGACCTGTATAAGTATAAACCGGGAGGAGCATCGATATCAAGGCCGGCCGTTTCCGCCCCGGGCATGTTTAGTGTATAGTAAACACGCTACAAACCATTTCTGGGGGATTGCTTCATGAGAAGAAAAATATTCCTGCTCGTTATGGTCGCCTGGCTCTCTCTCTTTTCTTTGCCTGCCGGGGCGGAATATGCGCCTTTCGCCATCATGAGTGACACCCATGTGGGGCTGCGTAACTCGGGCTACCCTGCTTTCATGCGTGCGGTCGAGGAACAGAACATCAAGGTCATTATCCATACGGGCGATGCCATTCATGAACCGGGGAACGCGAGCCAGTGGGCCAGGTTCCTGGAGATCACCGGGCCGGATAAGACGCTTTATCTCGCGCCGGGTAACCACGACATACGCGGCGAAGAGTCACTGGCAGTCTATCTGACGTTTTTCCCCGAGCCCTATTTTTCCGTTTCGGACGGAGACACGCTCTTTGTTTTTCTGAACACGGAACTTCCCGGCCAGGAACACAGAGTAACCGGGGAGCAGGCGGCATGGCTGGAGAGTGAGCTGCAGCGGCCCTTCAGGTACAAGTTCGTCTTCCTCCATGAACCGCTCTATCCCTTCGTCCCCTATCATGGCCTCGACCGACATAAAAAGGCCAGGGACGCACTTCACCGGCTCTTCGTCCAAAACGGCGTTGCTCTCGTGGTTGCCGGCCACGATCATATCTACAAACGGAGTGAGAAGGACGGCATCACCTATGTTATCGCCGGAGCGGAGGGAGGACACCTTCATTTTCTGGCAAAGAATGGCGAATTCTTCGACTATATAGCCGCATTAAGAATCGATGACCACTACTTCTTCATTGTCAGGGATATGAAAGGGGAGACCAGGGACGAGTTCACTGTGGGCAGGTGACCGCCGCCGTCTGATTTCAATCAGGGTTAAATACCGTTTGACTTAATCAGAATTAATCGTTATGATTAATAATGATTATGAGGAGGTGTCCATGACTACCAAAGTACTCACCGCGCACATACCCTTGCCATTGGCCGAGAAGGTAGACCATCTGGCCACTCGCCGGGAGCGCTCCCGTGGCTGGGTCATTAAGCAAGCGTTATCCGCATGGGTAGACCAGGAAGAGGAGCGCGAGCGACTGACACTGGAAGCATTGGGCGATGTCGATGCCGGGCGCGTCATTGCCCACGAGGCTGTACAAGAGTGGGCAGAAAGTCTGAGTACCGAAAAGCCGCTGCCGTTACCGCGCTGATGGAGCTGAAATGGACCAGCAAGGCGCTCTCCGATTTGTCGCGGCTTTACGACTTTCTGGCGCCGGTCAGTAAGCAAGCCGCCGCCAGCATCGTGCAGTCACTGACGGCCGCGCCTGCCCGTCTCAAGGAGAATCCACGTATAGGAGAGAAGCTCGACGAATTCGAGCCACGTGAGGTTCGCCGGATCCTCGTGAATCATTACGAGATACGCTACGAAATCCAGGAATCCAAGATCTATGTGCTGCGTATTTGGCATACAAAGGAGGATCGGTAACTAACCGCCAGCCTTTCCGTGCTATTTTTCGAAGTGGGGTAGTCTGTTAGCTGCTTCTGGATAAATGTTTACCTCGTAACTTTTGTAAATACCTGCAAAGTACTATGCTGGTAGTCTTTACAGACGCTGGGTCGGTCCTAAAGAATATGTAGCTGTATTCTTCGTCGGTTGCCGCCGCTATTGGAATTCCCGGCGCCGATGTATTAATTAATTTGTCGAGACGTCGCGAAAACAAAAAATGGGCACACAGTTCGGAAAAGATCTGACTGAAGGAAGTATACCCAAGCACCTCCTGCTCTTCTCCATCCCCATGCTTGCCGGTAATGCAATGCAAATCGGCTACGGCCTGGTAAATACCATATGGGTTGGACATTTGGTTGGAGAGAACGCCGTAGGAGCGGTCGGCGTAAGCTTACCTGTCCTTTACGTACTTTTCGGGTTTGCCATGGGCATGTCCATAGCCACCACTATACTGGTTTCCCAGTATTATGGCTCGAAAGACTACCGGATGGTGGAGAAGGCGGCAAACAATGCGTTTTCCCTGGCCCTGATTATCGGCGCCCTCCTCACGATCGCCGCACTGCTTTCCAGTGATCTTCTTCTCCGGCTTATGGCCACGCCACCTGAAAATTTCACGATGGCATCCAGCTATCTCAGAATAAACCTGTGCGGTTTCGTCCTCTTCTATTTGGGTATCCTCATCAATTTCACGCTCCGGGGCATAGGCGACACGGTGACACCGCTGGCGTTCATGTCGGTGGGCCTTGGCCTGAACGCGGTTCTCGATCCCTTCTTCATAGGTGGTTTCGGTCCTTTCCCGCACTGGGGGCTCAATGGAGCCGCCTATGCCACGGTTGTCTCGCAGGCCACCGCCCTCGCCGTAAATATTATATACCTGAACCGGAAAGACCATTTGATCGCCTTCCACCCCAGGAAGCTTGTGCTGGACAGGCACCTGACCTCCCTTCTCTTCAAGATAGGGCTACCCTCCATAGTGCAGCAGTGCCTTGTCTCTATCGGAAGTCTCTTCATATCCACGTTCGTCAACTCTTTCGGCAGCGCGGCAACCAACGCCTTCGGCGCCGTTGGGAGGGTGGATATGATCGTTTTTATGCCTGCCTTATCCATGAGCATGGCAACTTCCGCTCTCACGGGCCAGAACATTGGCGCCCGCAAAACGGGCAGAGTCAAGGAGATATTCCGGTGGGGTGTTCTCATGACCTCGTCAATCACGATTCTCATTTCGCTGATTGTCGTCTTCCTTTCAAGACTGATACTCATGATGTTCGGCCTTGGGAACGATCCAGAGGTCATGGATATAGGCGTCAGCTACTTGCGGATTGTCGGTTCCTGCTACCTCTTCTTCGCGGTCATGTTCATATCGAACGGTGTCATCAATGGCGCCGGCCATACGATGATCACGATGATTTTTTCCTTGCTGTCGCAATGGCTCATAAGAGTGCCTGCTTCGTGGCTCCTGTCAAGTACCCGCCTTGGACTGAACGGGATATGGATAGCTGTGTCTTTCAGTTTTGCGGTATCCATGACGGTCAGCCTTATCTACTACTTTTCCGGAAGATGGAAAAAATCGACCGTTATCAAGGCTCCCGCCATCCTTCCGCTCATAGAATGAATCCGTTAACTTTTTCAACTCCCAAGGTGATCTTGTCACGCCATGACCCCACCCAGCAAGTCATTGGCGCCTCTTTGTTATCGCCGCTTTATACCGATTCGCATTCAAGATGGACGACCCAGCCTTCGGCCGGGTACCCCGGGCGGCAGCGAGGAGCCGATAGCGAAGCATCCTGTAAGGACGCAGCGACAACGAAGGTATACGCTTGAATGCAAATTGGTATTAGCCGGTAAGCTTCACGGCTAACCGTTGCCGCCCTTGTTCACTACAAGCCGGTAGAACAGTTGTTTGACTCCCTCTGCCGCGCAGAGGTAGACCACGACCATACCCGCAAGCAGCAGGAAGAACAAGGGAGGAGGCGCCACAAAACCCAGGTAAGCCCCTAATGGTGTCAGAGGCAAAACGACTGCCGCTGCTACGGTAAC
>JADGQN010000076.1 GCA_017881765.1 Syntrophobacterales bacterium
CACTTTGCACGCCAAGGAGGATGTGGCAACACCGAAGGAGTATGGCGTCTACGTGAAGATGAAGAAGACGACCAAGCGGTTGTTGCCAAACATAGTCTTCGATGAGAAGGGGATACTCTATGTAGAAAGTAACAACCCTCCGCGGTTTCCTCTCGCTGAGGTGGAGCTGTTTATCATATACGGCAAGTACGACATGAAGTTTCTCACGCTTAATCCCATGCTTTTCGTCAATGAGACACCTTTGGGCAAGTCACGCTTTCTTTTTGGAAAGGAAATCGAGCTTGAGGTGGCCAAAAAGAGCGATCTGCTATGTACAGTCAAGCCAAAGGCTCTCTTCGGAAGAGGCTATTACAGCCTCTGGATTAACGACAGTGCCTGGGATTTTGTGATTGAGTAAAGGCGGCATCCGGATTTGAACCGGAGAATAACGGTTTTGCAGACCGCTGCCTTACCACTTGGCTATGCCGCCATAAGGAGCGGGTAGGCTGTTACCCGCATTGTTCACTTTGGAGAGGGTAAACTTTTCCCCTGCTGGTTTTCGTATTTGGAGCGGGTAACGCTTTAACCCGCTGCTTTTAAGTATTGGAGCGGGAAACGGGATTTGAACCCGCGACTTCAACCTTGGCAAGGTTGCACTCTACCGCTGAGTTATTCCCGCACCTCTTTTGTTATAATATAAACCCGTATGTATGTCAATGGCTTAATCGACAAGTTCAAGATGCAGCCGCTCGTTCTGGTACTGCTGGTCTCAGTCTCGGTGATACCGGGATTTGAGGACGGGTCGAGCGCCTACGAACGGATCATTTCCCTGTCGCCGTAGATCACGGATCTCTTTACTTCCTAAGAACCGAAAGACAGCTTCTGGCCGTAACGACATACTGCAAGAGACCCAAAGAGGGCCGCTCTCAAGGAGAAGATAGGCTCGCCGCTACGGCCCGACATAGAGAAACTTGTTTCGCTTTGACCTGACCTTGTGCTTGGGTCAAGGGAAGGGAACCCGCCGTGGATCATTGAGCACCTGCGACGCCTCGGCATGCGGGTGGTCTGTTTTGATAGGCCGCACCGTCTTGAAGGACTGCTCCAGAATTTCCCGCAGCTCTCCGGTCTTGTTGGCGCCTCCGATCAGGGAAAAGAAATTGTCGCCGGGATGAGAGCCGCCCTCTCAAAAGAGGGGTTTGTTGCTTTCATGGTATAAGATTGGACTCAGCAGAGAAAATATGACCATATCATTGTGGAGGACCTAAGCCGTGACGCACTTGCTGCCTGATCATTCTACCCTATTCTGGATCTCCGCTATTTGCGCCGTGACAATGGTCGGCATCTCTAAGGCGGGCTTTGGCGCCGGCGTGGGTGTGATCGCCACGCCGCTCATGGCCTTGACGATCCCCGTGTCCGACGCAGCCGCCTTGCTGCTCCCGCTGCTGGTCCTCTGTGACATTGTAGCTGTGTGCAGTTACGGGATGGGCTTCCATCGGCGAAGTATCAAGGTTCTCCTGCCCGGGGCATTAATCGGTATAGCCGCGGGAGGATTCTTTTTCGGGTACTTCATCGCGATGGACCACGTAATGAAGGTCGGCATCGGTGTTCTGGCCGTTGTGTTTGTTATCTTTCAAGCCACCCGTGCATATATTCTCGGAGCCCTGAAGGAGCATCGCCCTCATGCAGCGGAGGGTGTGCTTATGGGAGCCATCTCCGGCTTCACGTCCACGCTTGCCCACGCCGGAGGGCCGCCCCTTGCTGTCTACCTTCTGCCGCAAAAGCTAACCCCGGCACTTTACGTCGGCACCTCGGTGATATTTTTTGCTATCACAAACGCACTCAAGCTGATCCCTTACTGGAGTCTTGGCATGCTCAAGGTGGGCAACATCACTACCATCGCCCTGCTTTCCCCCCTGACGTATGTCGGGGTACAACTGGGCCTGTACATGAATAACCGTGTCTCTCAGAGATGGTTTGACCGTGTGGTTTATGCAGTGCTCCTCCTTAGCGGCCTGCAGCTGTTGGGGATGGATAAGCTGGTTATGGGTTGTTCCACTAGTGGAAGAGGTAAATAGCTGATTGGTTGATTAGCTGATTGGTGAAGAAATCAATACGCTCCGGGCATCACTTGCTCAGCTTGACGATTTGACTCGGTAGTCAACCAATCAGCCAGATAATCACCTAATCACCAGTCAATCAGTAAACTAATTATCAATTTCTGCCGAAGGCTGGCTGCTTAATATTCCGACAGGTCCGGTTTGGTCGCGCGAGATCGCTTCTTTTGCGACGTGATGTGTTTAAACTCTAGCACCTTTTCCTTCGCGCGGCGCGAGCGGCGTCTCTTCTGACGCTTGATCTTCTGGATACGCTGTTGTTTCTCGCTCTCTTTGCCGAGGACCACGTTCTCTATCTTTTCAGCGAGGATGCGCCGGGCGAGAAACCGGTTCAAAGCCTGAGAGCGCTCTTGCTGGCATTTGACCTCAATCCCCGTTGGCATGTGTTTCAAGTATACGCAGGTGGACACCTTATTGACGTTCTGGCCGCCGTGTCCACGCGAACGGATGAACCGCTCGATCAGGTCCGCTTCGCGGATCCCGAACTTCGTCATCTTTTCTTGAAGCGCCTTTTCTTTCTCAGGGCTCACGCTAAACATAATAGGTCCTGGAAAATAGTATACCATATCGCCGCTTGTCCGCGGAGAAGCGACGGTGTGGTATAATTGCAGCAATGTCCCGCGCTCTTTCTATAGGTGATCTTCGCCTGCCTTTCCCGTTCATTCTTGCGCCCATGGCGGGGGTGAGTGATCTGGCTCACAGGCTCATCAGCCGGTCTTTTGGCGTTACGCTTGCCTTCACGGAAATGATTAGCGCCCGAGCCTTGAAGTATGGCAACAAGAGGTGCCAGGACATGCTGGCGAGCGTGGATGCGGACCGGCCGCTGGGAGTCCAGTTGGTTGCAGGAGATCAGGAGAGCATTTTTGCAGCCCTGGAGGTGCTTGAGCGGCACCGTTTTGATGTGATTGATCTTAACGCCGCCTGTCCCGTGTCGAAGATAGTCCGCAGGGGAGAAGGGGCGGGCCTTCTCAAGGAGCCTCAACGTTTGCAGCAATTGATCAGCCTCCTGGTTCAGAGGTCCGGAAAGCCGGTCACGTTGAAAATAAGGGCGGGTTGGGATGCTGCTTCCATCAATGCCACGGAGATAGCAAGGATGGCTGAGGATGCGGGCGTGGCTGCAGTTTGCGTTCACGGACGGACGAGGGTGCAGGGCTATGATGGGACGGTCGATTATGGGGTCATCAGAAAAGTGAAGGCAGCCGTGGCAATTCCGGTCATAGGCAGCGGCGACGTATTCTCCGGCGAGCTCGCCATGAAAATGTTTGGCGAAACAGATTGCGACGGGGTTGCAGTAGCACGCGGCTCTATGGGCAACCCCTGGATCTTCAGAGAGATAACCGAGCTACTCTGTCATGGAACCGTGCCGGCGAGGCCAGGCAAGGACGAAGTCATCTCTACGATGAAAGATCATCTTAATCTGTCCATGGGTCTTCTTGGGGAAACGGTAGGTGTTCTGACCTTCCGCAAGTTCTTTGTCTGGTACAGCCACGGTTTTGCCAAGGTGCGGCCGTTGCGTACCAAAGCCCTGCAGGCACGATCTCTTGAAGAGATGCTGGGCGTGATCGAAGAGCTGCGCACCTTACCATGAGCGCGGAAAGACTCGTTTCAGGTTTCAGGTTACAGGTTACAAGTTACAGCCTATGTGTTGAGTGTTACGTGTTATGTGTTATGAGTAGCACACCACAAATCGTGTGTTTCGTTTTTCACTTAACACACAACACGCAACACATAACACAGTTCTCTACAGGCTTTCTTCTTCCCTCTTGTACAGCAGCATTTCGGGCAGCGGGATCCGCAAGGTGATGGCGTCTACGGGACATTCCTCAACACAGCAATTGCAATGAAAACAGAATTCGGGATACGTGACCACGGGCAGCTTGCCTGCCTCCGAACTGAAGTAGACATCCTCAGCGCAAACCTCGGTACATGTCCCGCACTGAATGCACTTGTTGTTATCTATGACTGGTGGCATTTGGCTCTCCTTGGTTTTACTCTACTTTTTTCCATTCCATCACCGGTTTGCCGTCTACCTGTTTGACAAAAATTGCCTTGCCGTCAAGCACCGGGTCGGTCAGAGGGTAGTCAGGCCTGTTGTGGAGCGCCCGCGTTTCTTTCCGTTCCCTCGCCGCCAGAAAGACAAGCTCCCCCAGGTCAAGCAGGTTCAGTGTTTCGAGGGCCCTGGTAAGTTCCCAGCGGTTTCGGGCAACCATGGATGATGTCGCCTTCTCTTTCAACCGCCTCACGTAGCTCAGGCCGGCGGACATCAGTGTCTCGGTTCGAACGAGCCCGACATAATCCTGCATGATCTGCTGCAAAGCAATGTTTGTTTCTTTCCAGTCCGGCCCTTGCTCGCGGCTGAGCATCTCCTGGATCATGCTGCCCTTTTCCTCGACATACGCCCCTGAGATCCTGTCGGGAGCGGCCATGCCTCGTGCGAACGTCGCAGCGCTATGACCGGCAATCCAGCCGTATGTGGCCGCGGGCCCTATACTCACGATCGATTCGTCACCGGCGGCGTAGAGACCTTTAACCGACGTCTCAGCCTTCTCATTAATCCATATCTTTGCCTCGGGATAGATGTGATAGGTGCCGAATTCAACAGGATGCTTACGCAGATCGACATGCTCGTCTTTCAGATAGTTTATCATTGCCGTGAGTCCCTCATGGACAAAGGCTTCCATCATATACGCGTAATCCTCCTCGGATATACCACGGCAGTCCATGTAGACCGGCCCTCTGCCTGATTTGAGGTAATCTTCGAGGATGGTGCTCCTCGCCTCCATAGTCATGTCGCCATACCTTCTGTCAGGCTTTGTCACGTATGGTCCGATCGGTTTTCCTTGCGGGTCTCTCAAAACCCCGACCCAGGTGGCCTGGCCGTACCGGCCGAAATAGCGCGGACCCATATGGCGCTTGGGGCTTTCAGGGCCCACCAGGGTGGCTCCGGCCCTATAGGTCATAGCTCGACCATCGCCCGTAAGCGAAAGGCAGCCGGGAGTGCTTGCCATCCAACCGGGCACAGGTGAAGGATAGAGTCTCTCCACCACCCCCGTACCGAGAATGACGCTCTTTGCTTTGAACAGGAATATCCTGTTTTGACGGGTGTCCACACCCAGGGCTCCACGCACGCCGCCCTCATCGCGCAGGAGATCGAAGATCATCACCCTGTTGACTATCCTTGCCCCCTTTTCCAGGGCTTTGTTGGTCAGTACGCGCTTCTGCCGGTGCCCTTTATATTTCAGATGAGTGAAGATGTCTCCCGGGAAAGAGTGGCCTGAAAACTCCCATTTTCCGTCATGTTTCATCGGGATGCCCCAGCTATCCCAGAGCTTGACAACCTCAAAAGAATTTTCAAGAAAGGTTCTCATCACCTTCATACCGGTCCCGGCTTGCATGATGCGGAGCTTTGGTCCCTTGAGACATTCTTTGAGGAATGAATCCATATCCGAGCCATGAACCTCGGGTATGTAGCACCAGAAATGATCATTACCGGCTCGACCACGACCGCTATAAAGCGCATTACCTTTTTCAGCCACAACAACCGTTGCGCCGGCTTCCCTTGCGCTGATTGCCGCCATCAAACCGGCGATCCCTCCGCCCACACAGAGCACATCAGACTCGATGGTTTCTATTTGTTGCCTTCCGGCTGCTTCCATTATTACCTCCACCACCCTTATGGGTCAGGGATTTGCCTCCCTGTTTCCTGGCTGCTTACTGCTTACTGCTTGCCGGTTCTCAGTCACAAACGATTCAATCGCGCGGTTCACCGGGGCCGGCTTTTCGATCATCAGAAGGTGACCCGCATCAGGAATCCGCACAAGCTTTGAGTCCGGTATCTCCGCATTAAGGAACTCTGAGTATATGGGCGGCGTAAGGAGATCGTCCCCTCCACACAGAATTAAGGTAGGTACGGTGATTCTTCTGGCCCTGTCCATGACGTTGAACTGTTCGCAGCTGGAAAAGTCTCTGTGAATCACCTCTTTCCTGCATTTCATCATCTCGTTGAAGCCGGACTCTATAACGGATGCATCTGTTTTTCTGGAAAAAGCCAGCTCTGCTATCTTGCGAACCGTTCCCTCCTTGTCTCTGAGCAAGCCCTGCAATATCTCGGGGAAGACGCGCAGCTTGGCCCCTGTGGCTACAAGAACCAACCCTTCCAAAAGCTCAGGGTAGGTGAGTGCAAAAAGCATGGCGATCGCGCCACCCATCGAGTGACCTACCAGGTAGCACCTGTCGAGCCCCAGAGTCGTCAGGGCCTCGTGCACGGCGTCTCTGCACTCCTCGAGCCGGTCGCAGCCGTCTCCCGAAGCCTTTCCGTGGCCGGGCAGATCGAGAAGGATCACCTCCATGGACCGGCTCAGATACTCCTTCTGGAAATACCATGACGATGAGCTTCCGCTGGCGCCGTGTATGAAGACCGCCGGTTTGCCGGCGCCATACCGCTCCACGTGCAGGTCCATAGCTCCTCCCTCATAAATATATTGAAAAGGCTGGATATGCATAATAGTATGATAGCATGCGTATTTTTGCAACGATAGCGATTCTCATGCTCCTTGTAAGCTGCACTGGCTCGACGGATGTCGCGCCCGCAAAGAAAGTTGATGATGCGCAGAAGGATGCGACGTATCAAAAGGAGATGGATGAGGTCAGAAAATCGATCAAGTCAGAGGTAAAGATCAAGTTGAAGAAAGATGGAAAGGGTACCTACAGCTGGGAGATACAAGGTAAGGACCCGCAGGAGATATTGAGAGTAAACGAGACCCTCCGCAAGAAACTCGGCGACTAACCGCAAGTCGCCTTCATTCATAAACCCGTGTTCGGACACGGATGCCCCTCTTCCGGGTACCCACGTCAGTGGGTGGTGCGTCCCGATGGTTCAAATCCGAATATCGAATATTTAAATCCTAAACAAATCCAAATATCAAATATTCGAAACCAGGGGAATGAGTCTGACCACGGTTTGGATTTTGGTCATTCGATATTGTTTAGGATTTCGATAGCGAAGCATCCTGTAAGGATATTAGGATTTAGAATTCGTCGCCTTGCTCTATTTTTGAATTTACCCACTCCAGCTGAGTATTTACCCAGTGAAGGGCAGAGATAGGCGCGGAATAGGTATGACATCGGTGCAATTCTCTTCTTGGGATGCGTTTTCGTCTAACGACACCTTGCGTGGATTGAACTCAATATAGACCGGGTGTATGCTATGAACCAAAATCCAGCAGAAGGGGCAATCATGGGCGACAAAGAAGAGATTAAGGCAAATGTCCTTGAGAAGGTTGTCAGTGAAAAGAATGCGTCAGCGGGACATATGACCGGTGCCAAAGACTTGCTTAGCGCCATGAGTGCCGTGAACAACCAAGATGCAACGCCGGAGACCAAGAAACCACCCAAGACACGTTGGCAGCAGATCTTTATCGCATGCTGTTGCATGCTCGCTATAGCCGTCTTTCTCTACCTCGACCTTAAAATCAATGCAGTCGCCAAAGATATCAACACTCTCAAGGCACGCGTGACCGCACCCGACACAAGAGAACAATTTGCCGCCGTCACTGCCGAAATGAAGGATCTCAAGGCAACCAACGTACAGCTCCATGCGGAGCTGAAAAAGGTCAGAGATACCCTTGAAGCGTTGAAGTCAAAGAAAGAGAACGTTGCCCCTGTTCAACGAAAACGCAGGTGACAGCCAGGGTCAAAAAAGACGCGCCAACAGCATACGGAGCAACTCCGGCCCCTGGACGCCAATTGCAGAACGAATCCGCGTATTCGCTCACGGGATTGTAAGGAGGCCGTCGCAACTGCCTTTTACGGATTGGGAATCGCCCCAATTATTCGCATACACTATTACGGAGTGAAAGCGTGAACAAAGAGCTGTGCCAATCGGTCTATACCCAAACAGCGGGGTGGCAGGCCAGCAAGTTCAGAGGTATAATAGCCATTGATATTGCCCGCAGGGAGGAGATATCCCGACACGATCCGCTATGACGACCAGACCTCGAGGGGAAGTTACGATTTGGTTCCGCACGCTTACCTGTGCCTATGGAACGATTCTCACGGCGGTGACCATGCTAAACTGGGTCGGCGCGGATCGCTGGTGGTTCGGAGCCCTGAACCTTTATCTGCCTCAGGTAGTATGGGCGGCCCCCGGGGTTCTTTTGACGGTCCTTTCTCTCAAGGCGGCCCGGCGTTGGGTATGGGCGCCTCTACTGTGCGTTGCATGGGTTCTAGGACCAATCATGGGCTTCTGTTGGGGCACACAAGGACCATCGGGACCGGCAAGTGATCCATCCGTGCGGATCATGACCTGGAACGTGAAGTCCGGAGGCCACAACAAGATAAGGCAGTTGGCAATCACCGACGATATTGATGAGATCGGGCCCGATGTGGTTCTCCTGCAGGAAGCTGGGGGCTTGTTGAATGGGCCCATCGGTCACTTCTTCCGGCAATGGAATGTCCGCTCTTTTGGACAGTACGTCATAGCGAGCAAACTTCCTTTAGAAGAAGCGGAGGTTCGACGGATACCTTTCTTCGGAGAGAATCACACTTGCCTGCGGTGTCGGCTGCACGTCGGCGCAAAGACTCTCATCCTATACAATGTGCATTTTGAGTCGCCAAGGGAGGGACTTGATGCCTTTAGAGAAGTGCGGAGAAAACCCTGGTATTTGCCGAACGCCGTTCAGCAGCTTGAGGACAACGTGGAGGCCCGTCTCTCGCAGGCACGAGCACTGCGGGAACTGATCCGACAAGAGCGGGAACCGGTTGTCGTCGCCGGTGATCTGAACTCGCCGGACGCTTCTCTCGCGTGCGCAGTGCTTCGGGAAGCGGGGCTTCATGACGCCTTCACCGAAGGAGGAAAGGGCTACGGCTATACATACGGCCACTTCCTTCTCCGGCGCAGACTTCCCTGGTTTGGTGCTTCGTGGATGCGGATCGATCACATCATGCTGAGCTCGCAGCTCCAATCGCATGCTTGCAGGGCAGGAACGGAGAATGACTCCGAGCACCGTCCGGTAATCGCCGACGTGGTTTTGAGAAGGGGAACGTGAAGGACGTGCCTATTGTACTTCGGTGTGGTTTGATGGGTAAAGCGGTAGTATGCCAGGGGTCTCTTGTTTGTCCGCAAAGGAATCAAAGGTTGGTCGCAGACGAGAAGGTGCTCATGCAACATTACGAAAAGCACCACGCAACTACCGGCAGATCAGCCCCAACGGGCTGGTTTCCATGGTAAGCATGGTTCCTCCTGTTCCGGATCAAGACTTCCTTTTTCTCTTCCCGGCCGTCGCCACGTGAAGCATCATGGCCGGAAGGGGAAGGCGCAACTCGATGGCAGACTGTTTACAGTCCAGCACACAGGAGTTGCAGTGCCAGCACTCCTCCGGGTACCGGACGAAAGGTGGGCCCTTTTTCTCCTTTTTGCCGAACACATCGGTCGGATTTCCACTCTTCCAGAAATTTTCGCTGAAAAGGGCGCTTAGAATACCTACCAAATATGGGCCAGCGTCTGGGTTGCGAAGATTCAAGATTGCCAAGGCAAAGAATTACTGACAACCCGCAGTAACGCGCCCTATGATTCCGGGACAAAAGGGCTCTTTGTGGCCAACCCAACAAGGTTCCGTATACGTTCTACGTTCCAAATGCTGGGCGGTTCCTGAGGGTATATTACAAGCTGGCCATCCCTGGTCTTCTCGGCAATAAGCAAGGGATGTTCAAACGAGTTATTATAGATGGTCGCGACATCTACTATTTTCAAAGCCTCAGCAAGAAAAGTCATGCTTCTGTCGTAACGGGACGACGTTTTGTCAGGCGGCACATCGTGTCCTCCCATGCTTACCCTAGTCTGAATCCGTTTAAGATTTATTTTCCGGCTTTGTGTCGTAATAAAGAGCAGAACAATCTCATATCCTGCTCTCTTTGCATCTTTAAGGAGATCGATCTTCTCCACGGTCGACATGACCGTCTCCGTCGTGAAGGATACTTTGCGTGCCAGTGCTTCTGCTCGTTGCCGCGCTGCTTCGACGGCGGCCTCGCGAGGTCCGATCTTTTTTTCTCGTGCGATATCATCGGCGTTGATGTAGAGCGGTGGAAAGCCTGGGTCCCTGGCACGCATCTCTTCTGCCAGGGTGCTCTTGCCGGATCCATTGGGCCCGGCGAAGACAATCACAAGCGGACTACTTGCCATCACGTTCCTGCTGAGAATACGTCTCTACGTATTCCTTATGGCCATCGGGGAACAACTGATAGATCCCCTGCGCATCGCCGTGGGTAGTTGGAAGGCCGGCAGCGTGGATTTTAGCGATAGCTTTTCTTGTGGCTTCTCCGAAAAAGGTCTCCCGTTCGGCCTTGTCCATATCAATAAAACGCTTATTCCCCCTCTTCCTCGCATAGCTTTCTATGAGCTCGAGAGTCTTTGCTCGCATGTTGGTATCTTCGTCCAGGCAGACGGACCGAAAAACCTTGTAAAGATCTGCGGGAACCTTAAGCTGGATATTGCGGAGACGCTTAGCTTCCGACGAGGCACTTTGCTTCATGCCGAACCTCCTTTGTGTATTTCATGATACAAGTATATCACCTATAGTGGCATCTCGTCAACGGTCCAAAGCCAGACCGCATACAGGCATCAATATTCCCAACTATAATCGTCAACTGTAGCGCCGCATCACGCGGTAAGAAGTACAGAAAGACAAGGTGAGGTACGGTTCACCCTTTTACGTCAACGGAGACCGAACGTCGTGTTGCCACTGACCTGACCTACAGAGAGACTGAGAGAAATCCCTGGCAAGCGCTTACGCAGACCGATGACTTCTACAAACCGTCTCGTGCGAACTCGCATGCGGGGTGATGTGGGAGGAACGGCTAAAGGCCGTCTCTTACCTGATTAGACATTGTTCTTACAAAACAACTTACGTTTCAGTTCATTACAAATATTACTAAGAAAAGCAGGAACACAAGGATATATCTTCCGATTCTTCAGGTATGTATCCTCAGAGGCATTGGACTCTTCGATCAGCCTCTGTTTTGCCTCAAAAACTTCCTCTTGAGGATAGTCTTTAGAATAATTGTCAGCCCAACGCGTGAAATAATAGGGAACTACCATTTTGTATCCTCTCCGTCTCAATAATTTGCCCTGACTTTCGGGGTTCGCGAGATTCAGATATCAGTCGCATGATCATCGCCGGTTTACCTTAAGTCCCAATCAGGCACATAGAAAGGACTCACTTGGTTGTTTACGGCGACCTCCGGCTTTGTCGCTGCCCTCAAGCTCATCCAGGCCTTTCCCGCCACAATAACACCCAGGGCAAATGCAACCTCCGCCCCGTATGTTGTGTATTGTCCGGGATTGTGCAGGACTTTCACCACGAAGGGGTCCGTGATGATCATCTCTCCTGAGACCTTCCCCAGAATAGCCGCTCCCAGATAGACGATGATCGGGTAGCGATCCATCAGCTTCGCAAGTAGGTTGCTGGCAAAGACGACTAGAGGAATGCTCGTGCCAAGGCCGAAGATGAGAAGGGCTAGATTGCCCTTGCTGGCCCCGGCCACGGCAAGCACATTGTCTACGCTCATAATGAGGTCCGCAACCAGGATAGTGAGGACAGCCTTACCCACCGTTCTTACCTCTTTGCTTTCACCATCCTCAGGACCGCCCTCAACAAAGAGCTTCACTGCAAGCCACCCTATTAACAGACCTCCAGCGAGCTTTAAAAAGGTTATGTCAAGCAGTCTTGCCGCAAAAAAGGTAAGGCCGATCCTGAGCACGACGGCCCCGGCAGTGCCGAGCATTATTCCCCGTCTTCTCTGTTTTTTCCCCAGGGACCGGACCGCCATGGCAATAACGACCGCATTATCACCTGACAAGATGACGTTGATGAACATGATGCTCATAAGGCCAAGAACAAAATCCAAAGTCCAGTACGACTGCATGAAGCTGATCAGATCCACTTCTTTTCCTCCCGTGCGCTCGAACTTCCCATAGTAGTAGCTTCGCTCTTTTTGCCGACTGCCACAATCGGGTTATCCCTGATAGTCGAGGATGAAAGACCGGACGAAGAAGGGAAAAAGCGGAGAAAAGCTCGGAAAAAAGGAGCGGTCACAGGAAAACGAAGGGACAGTGGTCTGGTTAGGCAGTTATTCGAAAAACCCGGGACTTCTACGAGAGGGAGGCTCAAAAAGAGCTATGGAGGAATGGTCATTTCTTCATACAACTGGTCACCATTGGCGGGCGAAAGAGCGCATGTTCTTCGTAGTGCTCAATTCATTTTTTAAGGAAGCAGTTTTCGACTGACAGCGGTGCTTACAACACCCATTGCTTGTGACATTCATCGGTCCCGGGAAAGGTCAAGATTGCCAGGGCAAAGAGTCGTGTCCCTTATCATCGCACTGTTTGACCCTCTGCTTCTGCTCGGCCTATTGGACGGCTCATGCTCGGCCCCTATTGTCTCCAGCAAGGAATTGACATATAGTAGGTCGTTTATGATAATGATCTGATCACTAACAAGAATAAGCGAGGGAAATAGTATGCGAACTGTCGGCTTCATCGGTGTCGGGAACATCGGAAACCCTATGGCAATGTGTTTGGTCAAGGCAGGGATTGGCGTCATCGTGTGTGACAAGCGACGAAGTGCGCTTCAAGGCTTTGAGGCCATGGAAGTCCCGACTACAGCTAAGCCTTCGGGCTGCAGTGGCTGCGATATCGTGATTGTCATGGTCGCTGATGATGGCCAGGTGGAGGAAGTTCTGCTTGGTGCTGATGGGTTGCTCAACTCGGTTGACCCCGAGCACCCTCCACTCCTGGCCATCATGAGTACTGTCATGCCCGACACTATAAAGAATTTGTCTTCTCCATGTGAGCAAAAAAATGTTCGCCTCATAGATGCACCTGTCAGCGGCGGGCCAATCGTGGCAGCAGAAGGCAAATTGGCGATCATGGTTGGCGGGGAAGAGCAAGATCTGAACGAAATGAGACCAGTCCTTGAGGTTATGGGAGCTACTATTTATCACGCAGGGCCGCTCGGCAACGGAACCATCACGAAACTCGTCAACAATATTCTTGGCATCAGCGCCTTCTTCGTCGCTTCGGAAGCCTTTGATCTCGCCCGGCAGCTCGGCATGGACCCGCACGCGCTTTGTGCTATTTTCGAGAACAGTACCGCACGGAATTTCCTGACAAGAGATTGGGAAAGCGGGCGGAAGATTTTTGCATCTTTCTCCGAGAATCTCGATGCCTGCAAAGTGGCAGTCAACCTGTCGCGCAAAGACCTGCACCATGCACTGAACCTGTCCGCAAAGGCCGGCATCAGATCCACGTTCCTTGAAAACATCGTTCAGGGAATCAATCATATGTCTTATGAAGAAATCAACGAGAAATGGAAATCTTTAGCGACATGGGACAAAGCCGTGTGAGCATTGGGAAGGATAACGATATGAAGGGAACCGAACTTATCGGCACGTGGAGACTCGTATCGTGTGAGGGGCACCTCGCTGATGGTAGCACCATCTATCCTTTTGGAAAAAATCCTGTGGGCAGGCTCAGCTATGATGGTGCAGGAAATTTCGAGGGACAAATGATGAATCCTGACCGGATGCGTTTTGCGGGTAATGACAAGTCACAGGGCACGGAGGAAGAACTCCGAAGTACCGTTGCCGGATATGAGGCTTATTTCGGGACATACAGGGTGCGCGAAGGAGAGGATGTGGTAGTGCATAGAGTTGAAGGAGCGCTGTCTCCAAACTGGGTCGGAGGAACCCAGGAAAGGTTCTTTCGTGTGGAAGGAAGAATGCTTGAATTGAAAACAGGAAAGATAGCTTACATAGGTACGACGCTGATTGTCACCGTGGTATGGCAACGAATAGCGTGAACTCTGAGACAGGGAATAAAGTGCTAAGTGAAAGAGAGTATTCAGCAAAGCATAGGCTGGCGCTCTCTTCCAGGAAGTAGCAGGTGAGGGTGTGCTGCAGTGAACGAACATGTGCCGTCAACGGCCCATTCCCATTCCAGAGCCGCCTCGTGAGCCGCGGCCTCCTGTTGGCCGCTGATCCGACCGGGAAGTATCTTTCTTGCACTCGCCAAAAGAGCCTGCCCCGCATTTTCTTCCATCAGGCC